>JALUTJ010000283.1 GCA_027057985.1 Chromatiales bacterium | reverse complement strand
ACCCGATGGAATCCGGCTGCATGATTTCATATGTGCTCTTATCTTTCAGCAGGCCGTCTTGATGGATGCCCGATGTATGGGCGAACGCATTGGCGCCGACAATGGCTTTATTCGGCTGAACCACCATCCCTGTGATCTTGCTGACCAATCGGCTGGTCTTGGAAATTTCCTCTGTGTGGATTTGGGTATCCGCATCGTAAAAATCTTTCCGTGTCCGCAAACCCATCACGATTTCTTCCAATGACGCATTGCCCGCCCGCTCCCCGATTCCGTTCACCGTGCACTCGACTTGACCCGCGCCGGCATAGATCGCGGCCATGGAATTGGCCACCGCCAACCCCAAGTCATTGTGACAATGGACGGAAATGACCGCTCGATCACAGTCCCGCACGCGAGTTCGAAGCGCGCGAATGATTTCGCCGAATTCCTGCGGGGTCGTGTATCCTACCGTATCGGGGATATTCACCGTCCCGGCTCCGGCATCGATGACGGCCTCCACGACTTCGCAGAGATACGACAGATCCGACCGCGTCGCATCCATCGGAGAAAATTCCACGTCATCGACATAGCTTCGCGCATGCTGAACCATTTCCACCGCCCGGGCGAGAGCTTGATCCCTGGTCATCCGAAACTGATGTTTCAAGTGAATATCCGACGTCGACAAAAAGGTATGAATGCGCGGGTTGAGCGCCCCTTGCAGCGCCTTCCACGCGGCATCGATATCCTCTGGTTTGGCCCTCGCCAAACTGCAAACCGTTGGCCCTTCGACTTCCTGCCCAATGCGGTGCACCGCCTCGAAATCACCGGGTGAGCTAAAGGCAAACCCGGCTTCGATAATATCGACATTCAGACGGCCGAGTTGTTTAGCCACCAGAACTTTTTCTTCAACATTCATGCTGGCTCCTGGGGATTGCTCACCGTCCCGCAGCGTCGTATCGAATATTCTGATGTGCCGTGTCATGGAAACGTCCTCCTAAATAAAAAAAGCCTTCACCCCGTCGAGGTGAAGGCTGTCCACCTGTTTGGGGATTCTTAACTCGTGACGGATAGCTCAAGCTTTCCCAAGACTCTAAGATGTTCGTCACATAATAGGAGGGTGGCTCGTTCTTTTCCTTTCCATTCGCCCATGAGACTACTCCTTCGAATCAGAATAGGACGGCGGGGAATTCGCCATCATCCCGCGTCGACGTGGAGCTTTCACAATGCTCCATCCCTTTTCCAGCAATCCAGAAGCGGCATATCCCAAACAGATCATAAACAGCATGAGTTGAGGATAGGCCATAACCGACACCAGAATCAATACAGCCCAGACCAAATACATGAAATGATGATGTCCCTGAAATTTCAATTGCTTCACACTGCGATACTTGACCGTACTCACCATCAAAAACGACATCAACAAACTCAATCCTATTGCCACATAGGGCAAGACGGCTTCCGATAACTGCCCGATATGTTTATCGAAGATGTAGAACGTCGCGATGAAGCCAGCCGCAGCGGGAATGGGCAAGCCGGTAAAACATCGATTATCTCCGCTGCTTCCCATGACATTGAATCGGGCCAAGCGAAGCGCGCCGCAGGCCACATAGGCGAACATGACTGCCGCGCCTAACATCATGCCAGGCGATTCCAGCGCCCAAGCGTAGATCAAAAATCCAGGGGCCAGCCCAAAGGAGATGAGATCGGATAACGAATCGTACTCAACGCCGAATGCGCTCGTGCTATCCGTCAACCGCGCGGAAGTGCCATCCAACACGTCGAACACCATGGCGATCAAAATCGCAATCGCCGCCGCTTCGAAACGTCCATGAAACACGAAGACGACCGAAGCCAATCCGCTAAACAGATTGCCCGTCGTCAAGATATTCGGGATGAGATGCACGCCGCGACGACGCTTGCCTTCCTTGTTTTTAAAAATCCGCCCCTTCATGCCAACTCCGCGAGTATGGATTCTCCACCCTTGACACGATCTCCTATCTTAACACGTACTCGGCTATCCACGGGGAAAAATGTATCCATTCGCGAACCAAACCGGATCAACCCGAATCGTTCACCAGGAACAGCGGCCTCTCCTGGGTGAACCCAGCACACGATACGCCGCGCAATGAGCCCGGCGACTTGGACACAGAGCACCTTTTTCCTGAACGGGGTCTCGATCATCAGCGCATTTTGCTCATTGTGGACCGTGGCGTCGGGATCGCTCGCATTGATGAACCGCCCTGGCTGATAAGCCAAATCCACCACGGTTCCGGCGCACGGCATTCGATTAATGTGGACATCGAAAATATTCAAGAAGATGCTGATGCGAATGCTTTGATCTTTGAGATACCTCGGCTCGAATTCCTCTTGAATGGCTATGACCTTCCCATCGCCAGGAGCCAGGATCAAATCATCGCCTCGCGGGATGGTCCGGGAAGGATTGCGAAAAAACCATCCGGTAAAACAGGCGACCGCGCCTAGAGCCATGGAGACTTTTTTGCAACCCAACAACCCCGCGAGGACAGCAGGGGCCGCCGCGCCCATCACAAAAGGAACGCCTTCTTTTGCAATGGGGATATCTTTTGCACGATCAGCCATTCTGACTCATTTCTCTCATCAGCGCCAGCTTAGTTCTTCTTCTGATCAACAAGCTGATCTTTCTGCAACCATGGCATCATCCCGCGTAACTTCTTGCCGACTTCTTCAATGGGATGCTCTTCCCCGCGCTTCAAGAGCGCATGATAGACGGGCCGATTGGCCTGATTTTCCAGCACCCACTCTCGAGCAAACCGGCCGCTTTGGATTTCCGAGAGAATTCTTTTCATCGTACGTTTGGTTTCGCTGGTAATGATTCGCGGTCCGCGGGTGATGTCTCCATACTTGGCGGTCGTGCTAATGGAGTACCGCATGTTGGCGATACCGCCTTGATAGATTAAGTCTACAATAAGTTTGACTTCGTGCAAACATTCGAAATACGCCATTTCCGGGGAATACCCCGCTTCGACCAAGGTTTCATACCCCGCCTGGATCAAGGAGGTCAGGCCGCCGCACAAGACCACTTGCTCCCCAAAGAGATCGGTTTCCGTTTCTTCGCGGAAACTCGTTTCAATGACGCCGGCGCGTCCGCCTCCAATGGCTGACGCGTACGCCAACCCGACCTGCGTGGTATCACCACTCGGATCTTGATGCACGGCTAACAAACACGGCACGCCGCTTCCTTTGGCATATTCCGAACGCACCAAATGGCCTGGGCCTTTCGGAGCCACCATAAACACATTCACGGCCGCGGGTGGTTGAATTTGCCCGAAGTGGATATTGAACCCATGCCCAAAGGCGAGGTATTTTCCATCTTTCAAATGCGGAGCAATGTCATGCCGGTAAATCGCCGGCTGCACTTCGTCCGGGGCGAGAAGCATGATCACATCCGATTGCTTCACGGCATCGGCCACCGGCATCACTTTGAGCCCTGCGGCTTCCGCCTTATTCCAGGAGGAACCCTCTCGCAGCCCCACGACGACATTGGCCCCGCTTTCCCGGAGATTGAGGGCATGCGCATGTCCCTGGCTGCCGAACCCGATGATCGCCACATTCTTTTTCAAGATCTTTTGTAAATCCGCATCTTTGTCGTAAGAGATTTTCATGACCAGCTCCTTAGGAAATTAAGACGGCCAACACCAATGGGGTGTCAATATAATGAGTGCTTCACGGAATGCTTACAATCTGTCCTGAATCTTCGTGAAGCGTTGAAGGGAAAGACCAAACGGGCTTTCTTTTGCGTTCTACACATGACGCTTCACGCATCACGATTTCAATTGGCTTTGGCAAGCGGGCGCGGCTGACTTGCCACCGCGCGAAGGGCTTCTCGCGCAATGGCAATCCGCCCGGTCCTGACGATTTCTTTGATGCCAAGAGGTTGGAGCAACTGGATAATGGCCTGAATTTTTTGCACATCGCCCGTCACTTCAATCGTATAGGACGTGGGGGATGAATCAACGACATTCGCTCGAAAAATATCGGCGATGCGCAACGCCTCGGCTCGGTCTTCCGACCGGGTATGCACTTTAATCAAAGCCGTTTCCCGACCGACCGCCTCGCTCTCGTTCAGATCCACGACCTTGATGACATCGATAATCTTGTTCAGTTGCTTGAGGATCTGCTCGATGATGCGCTCGTCGCCGCTTGTGACAATGGTCATCATCGACACAGTGGGGTCGAGCGTTGGCGCTACGGACAAACTTTCGATATTAAACCCTCTGCCGCTGAACAACCCTGCCACGCGAGACAAGGCGCCGGATTTATTTTCCAATGTCACCGAAATGATGTGTTCCACAACACCGCTATCCTTTTACTTTGTTAAAGTTGTTGGAAAAGGCTGTCCAGCAAGGCCGCAGGGCCTTTGACACGCGGAGCGTCCAGGCAGTACGTGAGCACGACAAAGGGCCGAGAACGCCGCTGGCGGACTTTTTCAATACTTTTTCTACGCCGTCAAGATGGTGTCCGTACTTTCCTTTTTCCCCTTGACTCCCGTCGTCTGCCGTTTTCGCAATTCGGGTGGATCTTCCAGAATCATTTCATGATTGCAGCCGCCAGCTGGAATCATGGGATAGCAATTTTCGAATTGGTCAACCGGCACATCAATGAAAACCGGTTTGTCAATGGCAATGGCTTCGCGGATGCCATCATCCACTTCATTCGGCGTTTTAATCCGAAGGCCGGCCGCGCCATATGCTTCAGCCAGCTTCACAAAATCCGGCGTCTGATCCAGATAGCTCGACGCATAGCGGCCTTCATAAAATAGATCTTGCCACTGTCTGACCATGCCATGGAACCGGTTATTAATGATGAACACTTTCACCGGCAAGTTCGAGACCACCGCCGTGGCCAATTCTTGCGTGTTCATCTGCACGCTTCCATCGCCGGCGATACACAGCACCAATCGGTCGCGAAACGCCGCCTGCGCGCCCAATGCCGCGGGAAACCCGAATCCCATGGTTCCCAACCCTCCCGACGTGAGCCAGGTGTTGGGATTGGCCAATTGAAAATATTGCGCCGACCACATCTGATGCTGCCCCACGTCCGTGGAGACGATCGGATCGCGGTCCCTCGTCAACTGAAACACGCGGTCGATCAAATACTGTGGTTTAATCAATTGATCAGGATCTTGCTGATAACTCAACGGATGCTCAGCCTTCCACTCATTCAATTGATCCCACCATGGTTTGCGCAATTCTTTTTGGTCGCCATTCACCGTGGCCCGCAGCACGTTGTTCAATTCCTGCACCACGCGTTTGCAGTCGCCCACGATGGGAATATCCACATGAATATTTTTCCGGATCGACGTTGGATCGATATCGATATGGATAATCTTGGCATTGGGACAAAACTCCGAAACCTTGCCGGTGACGCGATCGTCGAACCGAGCGCCTATGGCGATCACCAAGTCCGAATAATGCATGGCCATATTGGCGACATAGGTGCCATGCATGCCGAGCATGCCAAGGGACAGCGGATGACCGCCCGGAAAGGCACCCAACGCCATCAAGGTCGAGTCCACGGGAATCTGCGTCATCTCGGCCAGTTCCCGCACTTCTTGCGACGCGCCGGATAATTGCACCCCGCCGCCGATATACAGGATCGGCCGGCGCGATTTCATAATGGCATCGGCGGCTTGCTTGATTTTCCATTTGCTGCCTTCATAGGTCGGATTGTAGCCGCGAATCGAAACCGAATCCGGATATTTGAAATCCGCCTTATCCATGGAAATATCTTTGGGAATATCGACAAGCACCGGCCCCGGCCTTCCCGTCGAGGCAATGTAAAACGCTTCCTTAATAGTCTGAGCCAAATCGTTTACATCTTTGACGAGAAAATTGTACTTCGTGCATGGGCGGCTCAACCCGATATTGTCCGCTTCTTGAAAGGCGTCATTTCCGATCATCGCTGTCGGCACTTGCCCGGAAAAGCACACCATGGGAACGGAATCCATATACGCATCGGCCAATGCCGTGATCACATTGGTCATCCCAGGGCCAGAGGTAATCAAACACACGCCAGGCTTTCCTGTCGCCTTGGCATAGCCTTCCGCCATATGTCCCGCGGCTTGTTCATGCCGCGTCAAGATGACTTCGACATCGCATTGCTGATGCAGGACATCGAAAATTTTGAGAACGACACCTCCGGGAAGAGCAAAAATCGTTTTCACTCCTTCGCGTTTCAAGGCTTCCACAAAAATTTCGGCTCCTGTAAGCTGTGCCATGGTGTCCCTCACCCGTTTGAACCATGAATGGTTCGGTTAAAAACTCTGACCGGCCTCTGTTTCTTGATGACCAAGAAATCCAATTGTTTCCAGGGGTTGTACCCTGAAACTCGTTATGATAAACCTGCGTTATCCACAAGTCAACCGACAGTCTGGCTTAAAGACACAGGTTCAACGCAACCTCGATTCCACCCTTTCCTTCGTGGTGAGCCTGTCAAACCCACCACCCTTCGACAAGCTCAGGGCGAACGGATTTTGAAAATGATAAATGGAACTGATCGCCAATGTTCCCCGACTTTGAACAAACGGTAAAAAATTTGGAGGCCCTGCACCTTCGCCGTCAATTGCGGATCGTGGAATCACCAGCCGACACGATCGCCGCGATCGCAGGCCGTGAACTCATTTCCATGGCCTCCAATAATTACCTGGGGTTGGCCAATCATCCGGCCATCAAACACGCGGCCATCGAGGCGATCGAACAATGGGGAGTCGGCGCCGGCGCGGCGCGGCTGCTCTCCGGCACCATGCCTCCCCACCAGCAACTAGAAGAAGACCTGGCTCGTTTCAAACACGTCGAAGCCGTACTGACCTTTGGGACAGGCTACACCACAAATATCGGACTCATCCCTGTTCTCATCGACCAGGATGGACTCATCCTTGCCGATCGCTACTGTCATGCGAGCCTGATCGAAGCCTGCCGACTGGCTAAAGCCAAATTCCGCGTGTTTCACCATAACGATCCCGAGCACCTCGAAACGCTACTCAAAAAACGGAAGAAGGATTGCCAAACCTTGGTTGTCACCGAAGGGGTTTTTAGTATGGACGGTGATCTCTCACCCCTTCCAGACTTCGCGAGGCTCTGCCAACATTATGATGCCACGCTGCTTATCGATGATGCGCACGGAACAGGAGTCATGGGGGAAAATGGGCGAGGGACTCCGGAGCATTTTGGCTTGGCCCCCCAAGACATTCTTCAAATGGGAACGCTGAGTAAAGCGATAGGAACGAGCGGAGGGTATGTCGCTGGAACCGCATCTTTAAAAGAATATCTCATCAACACATCAAAGGCATTTATCTACACGACCGCCCCGCCTCCAGCGATAGCCGCCGCGGCCTCAGCCGCCATTGAGGCGATTCGAAACGCACCCGATCGCCAGCAACGTCTGTGGGACAATCGAAACTTTCTTTATGCGGAACTGAAAAGCATGGGCTTTCAGTTCACCAACACGGAAAGCCCGATCCTGCCAATCATCGTGAAGTCGCCAGAGACGGCATCACAGATGTCTCAAAAATTGTTCGAAGCCGGCATCTACGTCCCCGCCATCCGCCCACCGACAGTTCCCAAGGGCAGCAGTCGGCTTAGGCTGACTGTCAGTTCAGAACATACGAAGGGCCAATTGAGGGAAGTGTTGGCGACGATTCAGAAGGTGGGAAAAGACATGCGACTGATTTGAACCTAAAAACGGCAGTGGCAAGGTTGACCGGCTGACCTTGCCACTGCCGTTTTGGGTTCAAAAGATCGTCCTATGCTTGCCGGCTTGTCCTCGTCATCCAACGACTTCACATCTGTCACGGCAGGGTAAATTCCACGTCAAAGATATGGAGATGATACAGAGCGGGATGGGAAGCAAATTCTCCGCCGGCTGTCGCCACTTTGACCTGCACTTTTGGCGCAGGCTTGAGATCGTAGTGTGGCAGGATATGGGCGATGGACCGTGAGGACTCTTCTCCATTGTCCACGCGCGTCCACGGGCCCCACGGTGTATCCGCGACAAATAATCCAAGGTGGGCCGTCGCGTTGCAGGAAGAGTCGCGAACTTCATCAAAGTTACCCGTAAGAAAAATGAATTTCCCCGCGTCGAAATGATAGATAGCAGAGGCCTGCGTGACCGTCTTCAATTTTTTTCCATCCACCCTTCGCACTGCATAAGAAGACTCAGTACTCGACCAAACGGGATTGCCCTTTTCATCCAAGCCCGCCAAGTATTCCCATTTCGACCGGTCGATGATGGGATCGGTCGCCAAGGTGCTGGACGGATCGATTTTGACACGAGCCAGATGCACGTCTTGCTGTTGGGGATCAAGAAATTTTCCATCACAGGATATCCGCCCCGGCCTCTTCTGTGGCGATGGACTCTCATATGAAGGGTCGACATATATTTCTTCGCCTCCAAGCCGTCTCACTGCGTCATTCCCGGCTTTCGTAAACGCATCGTATTCGTGACGGATCCCGAACGCGTAGACATATTTATCCTTATCGCCCAGCCGTTGCTGCACCGTCATCCCCGAGAAATCCGGCCTTGTATAATCCTCATACCCATTTCCCATTTGAATGAACATCAGAACAGTGAAATTGCTGTCGGACGCCACAGTCCACGTTTTTGCATCGTCAAATACTTTCTTCGTTGCATCGAACGGCATAGTCCAGGCATGCCCTGTATCGGACACCGCATTGTACCCGCGCTCCACGGTTCCGGCAGGGTGATGAAATGCGCCATATAAACGCCCTGTGTCTTTCAAATACAAGAGGCTGGATGGCTTCGTGGAGGTTCGAGCCATATGCGTCGAAGAGTCATCGGCAAAGAACTTCCAAATATCCGTCGAGAACGGCGGCGTCTTCGTTACATCCAAAGTGAAAGGCGGATCCCTCCGCAAGAGACACGTATTGGAATACCCATCCCAGCTTTCACAGATGTCGACATTGTCGGGATTCACAAACACCAACCCGACGTTCGTGTGCTGGCAAAGCGGATAGCACTGATTCTTCTTGCACCCCACGGCCTCGCACCAATCATCCGTGCCAGACGCCGTGCTCGTGAGCTGATACATATCGGCCGGACAACTGCCTCTTTCGAACGCTGGATTGATTTCCACCTTTCCTTCCGAATAGTTGTATCGACTGCTTGGACCTGATTCGTCGATCGCCTCGATGCAAGCCCCTTCACCTGTGCCGTCACCAAACGCCAGAATGATGTCTCCTGCATCCGTAGCCGTAGACGGCCACATGTCTCCGTACCACGCAAAAGATTCATTCAACGACACCGACAACGGCGAGGCCGCTTCGGACACCGTCCCTGAGATTTCGCCCACCATATGGATAAATGGCAACAGACCGAACGCCAGTATCATGGCACGCAAACAGATTGATCCACGATCCATAGAAACACTCCTTGGCGTGAAAGTGATCGAAAAGGCTCTTAAACAAAGACTTGCGCAGACGATTGTCTATGGTCACGGCTAAAATTGCAATCGCTGCGGCGCGTCAGCGCTCCCGACGCAAATCCTCTGAGTTCGAAACGAAATGCCTTCTTGAGGTTCGCATCTCTCATTTGATATCGGCATTCCCGGATGGATTGTTTACGAAGCGATTCCCAGTCCACCTTTTAAAACTCGCTTGAATCGTGGGGAGTTGGGGACCGGACAGGCCGCTCGCTGTCGAACAGTGGAGGCGGCCCCTCGACCTCGCGATTGGCATGCCCCCTTCTTGACTTCCACAAACCGAGAATTATTACTAAAAACGAGAGAGAGGCGCCTCAAAAATCGATTATTCACCCTTTAACCGAAGGAGGTAGCCATGAAGACCAGATTTCCTTTGACGGTCGTGATTTCACTCATGTGCATGGCTCTTCTTGGAAGTGGATTTGTATCCGACGTCTCGGCAGGATTGCTGACGGAAGAGTATGAAGTCGTGATGAAGGATTACAAATTCCACATCATGAAGGAGGGCAGTGCCGTTAACAGCTTGGAATTAACGGGCGGTCTTCCCGCGGTGATTACGCTGCGGAACGAAGATCCCGTGGCGCACGAGTTTGTGTCGTCCCTCTTTACGCGTGTTCCCGTCGCCATGTCTGGGGACGCGACATTGGTGTCCACGAAGCGCGCACGAGGATTCCGAATCAATCCCGGTCATGCAGTGCGATTGGAATTCGTGCCGCCGAGCAACGAGGAGGGCGACATGGAGTATGACGCCTTCTGGTGCAACATCCACGGGAAACAAGCAGGCGGTGATATGCGGGGAGAGGTGTTCATTGTGCAAACGATCACAGGCACGGGAGCCTTCTAAGCAAGGCGTGCCTCATGTTGACGCAAGGCCAATGAAATGCCTGGGGAGAATCTCCTGAGCTCCATCAGGGGCTCAGGAGACCGTCGTCTTTTTTCGGAAAGGACGCAAGTGCAAATAAAGGGTCCCGCCATGAACCACGTAGAGCGGAGATTGCGGCTGACATCCACAAGACGTGCGTGGTGGTTCGTGATAGCCGTCGCACTTGTGATAGGATTCCAGAATTCAAGTTTGGCGTCGCTCACGGCACCTGCTAAGGGAGCAGCTTCCGAGAGAGTCATCGAGACGAAAGATCATGAAATCGAATCGGATGTCGTGATCGTGATACGCGATAAGGTGTTTCATGTGATCAAAGGCGGAGCCAGAGGCGGCGATCAGCCATTTTTCCTGATGGAGGCAGGGAGCGATCACATGATCACGATTCGGAATGAGGATAATCTTGCCCACGGATTCGTGTCACCTCATTTTCAAAACATCGACGTCCATTTTTCCGGGGATGCGACTATGGTCTTTGCAGAGGGCGCATCAGGATTTCGAATCGGGCCTGGAAAATCAGCAACGATTCGTTTCCTGGCTCCGGAGCTCCCTGAAGGAAAAAGCATAGTCGAAGAACTGTTCTGGTGTCACCTCCATGTGAAAAACCCCCGAACCAACAAGGGGAATGAAATTGTATTGACTCGAACTGTCAAGGAACTTGAGCAAACCGGAGAGCAGACTATTTCTCACGATTAGAGAGAACAGAGGATGTGGTGAGGCAGCCCTTGCACTGCCATGCAGTTCATTTTTAGACGATTCCTCAACTGAATCGAGTCTGACTCATTGCCATCCTGGCTTTGCTTTTCATCCCTCATCAGGTTCCCCCATCCAATCTCCCTAAAAGATACCTTCCAATCGCCGTTCCCACATGTAAGCGGAAAAGAGCCTCGTGTTCCGAACTCCGACCATGGTGTGGCCCTTGATCATGAATGTTGTTAAAAAAGATTTTCAGCATTTGGTGTTCGCGCGCATCAATATGCTGTTGTTGTTCTAACCCTTGAAGAGAGGAGTGTGGAGTAGAGTGTTTGGTTCCAGTCTTTCTTGTACCCAGTTCGATGTAAAGATTTTCCAAAAAAGAGCGGAAGGATCCATTACTCGCTTCCCAGTGTCCACGCGTGAAGTTATCACAAGCTTGCCCGTAATGAGTAGCGGCAACGTCAAGATTGGCTTGCGTGAGATCGTTTTCGAGTTGTGAGATTTGTGGACCTAACGACGCAGGGGCGGGTGTCGTAGGAGTGAGTGTTCCCGAAACGTGTCGGCCCACAGAAACGCCGGCGGCCCGCTCAGGGTCATATCTTCAAGGCCCATACACCTTAAGGCCGAAACCGTTTCAGTTTGAGGTCTTGAATGGGATGGAAGTGTTTGACGTTACTGGTCGTGAGCTCCAAATTATTCTCTGTGGCCGTTGCCGCAAGAACGGCATCTCCTGCTCTGCGCCACGAAGATAGGCTATATTCATCGACATAGATCGCCGCACGGTAGCCAATATTTTCGATAAGGGAAAGGAGCCTGTTGCACAAACCCCTTGACACTTAGGTAGAACTATGTATATACTCCCTCCCTGCTCAATTACAGGAGGGGTCCCATGGGCTACAAC
>JALUTJ010000282.1 GCA_027057985.1 Chromatiales bacterium | reverse complement strand
CACTGGCACAATCTGAACACGCTGTTCGACTATCCGCCGGATATCCGCAAGGCCATCTATACGACCAATGCCATCGAATCGCTTAACAGCGTTATCCGTAAGGTGATCAAAAAGCGCAAGCTTTTCCCGACAGATGACTCGGCTAGAAAAGTCATCTATCTGGCGATACAGGAAGCATCCAGAAAATGGACCATGCCGATCCGAAACTGGAAACCCGCTCTCAATCGTTTTATGATTGAGTTTGAAGAAAGACTAACTGACTATGTTTAATTAGAGCAGTTACACAGAATTATTTACTGGCTCAGTTTATACGAATAACACATCTTTCGTTCTCAGTAATGGTGGTACTGTAACAACCTCAGGTATCAGAGTCCTGCTTTCAACTGATGATAGCACTTATTCTGAGGTTTCACTTGGTATTGGGGCAAGTAAAGATATCAATTGTTATTCAACTTCTATTGGTAGCGGAAGAATACGCTGTTCTTTTTTTAATAATGTAAATGCACGTTACATAAAGGTTGTTGTTACATCAGATTTCTCAACGACGAATATTTATGAAGTAGAAGTGCAGGGCGTGTAATGCCAGGTTTGTACCATTTCCTCCAGAGAAACAATGCCATCCATGGCATCATCTCCCTGAGGGAGAAGGTATTTTTTTAGATGCGGTCTGATGCTACCATGAAAGCATGAAGGCAGAAACTTCACTTCTTTTTTCTCCCAGCAGGATTATTCCGCTGATAAAACCCTTTGCGAAATGTAACAGCAGGGTGCATGGTGTTGCGCATTGGGCTCGGGTGTATCGTTTTGGTATGCTGCTGGCTGATGCGCTTGGTTTGAGTGAAAAAGAGCGGCTGGTGGTTGCGTTGTTTGCCTGGACGCATGACCTGGCGAGAAATGATGATCTTCACGGCAGGGAACATGCAAAAGAAGGTGCCGATTATATCAGGCAGATAAGCTGCCAGTTATTCGAGAATTTTCCAGAGGATATTCTGGATATAACCTCCATCGCAATTAAATATCATTCTCACGGTTTAAATGTTGAAGAGTTTCTGCATGAATTTCCTCTTGAGAAGAGCGCAGCCTGGCCACGTGCATCTTTGCTCAATGTATGGGGCTGTTGCTGGGATGCAGATCGTCTGGACTTGTTGCGTTTAAATATTTTCCCTGATGATAGCAGGATGTCGACCCTGTACTGGAAGGATATTCTGCCACTGGCGGCAAAATTAAATAAAAAGACAGACATGCTGGATAAGCCCAATCTGGATGAACAAGATGATGAAAACAGCTGGTTTGTTTAGGCAGAAACAGGGCTTATACTTTTCCGCATATCAGTCTAGAATACTGCCATGGAAATCGAATTTACAAAAATGCAGGGCCTCGGCAATGATTTCGTGGTGATTGATGCCATCAACCAGGAGATCAATCTCAGCACCGAGCAGGTTCGTTTTATTGCTGATCGACATTTTGGTGTCGGTTGTGATCAGCTGTTACTGGTTGAGGAAAGCACAACAGAGGGGGTAGATTTTCTCTACCGCATATTCAACGCCGATGGCGGCGAAGTGGAGCAGTGTGGCAACGGTGCGCGTTGCTTTGCCGTGTTCGTGCGGGAAAAGGGGCTAAGCAGTAAAAATCCACTCCGGGTGGAAACCGCATCGGGCATTATCGAGCTGGTAATTCAGAGTGATGGTCAGGTCACGGTCAATATGGGTGTTCCTGAATTCGAGCCGTGGAAGATTCCTTTTAATGCTGACAGCCGCCGTGACGACTACACGCTGGATGTCAACGGCGAGTTGCTGTCGGTTGGGGTGGTCTCCATGGGTAATCCGCATGCCGTGACCCGGGTTGAGGATATCGAGACTGCCCCGGTGGATACCCTGGGGGCAGCCATCGAAAAACTTGAGGTTTTTCCAAAGCGGGTGAATGTTGGCTTTATGCAGGTGGTCGATCGTAGTCATATCCTGTTGCGGGTTTACGAGCGCGGTGCAGGGGAAACCCTGGCCTGTGGTACCGGTGCCTGTGCTGCTATGGTTGTGGGGCGGATTCAGGGGCTGCTTGACGAGGAAGTCGAGGTGGTTTTACCCGGTGGCGAGTTACAAATTACTTGGCAGGGAGAGGGTTCGCCCGTTATGATGACTGGGCCCGCAGAAACGGTTTTTGAAGGTAAAATAGATTTATGAGTTCCAGGCAGCCCCGTGATACCGAGTTTGAAAAGCAGATAGCCCGTTATCTGCGCGACCACCCTGACTTTTTTGAAACGCACCAGGACGTACTCGCCGGCATGGTGCTGCAGCATGACAGCGGTAATGCGGTGTCACTGATTGAGCGCCAGGTACAGATTTTGCGTGAGCAGAAAGAGGAACTTCGGCACAGGTTGCAGGAGCTGGTGAATACCGCGCAGCAGAACGAAGAGCTCAATAACAATATCAATACCCTGATTCTGGAACTGCTGGATGCGGCTTCACTTGCCGAAGTGCTGGCCGTGATCGAGAGCCGGATTCGGGACGATTTTGAAGTCGATGCCATCGTGGTCAAGCTGCTGGCCTCGGGCAATGAAGTCTTAAAGGAACAGCCCGCCCTGACCGCCTGGCAACAGCCGGCACTGGCTATTGGCGAGAAGGTGATGACGGCAAGGCAGCCGGTCTGTGGCGCCTTTAGCAGCGAGCAAATGCAGGCCCTGTTCGATGATGCCGAAATTCGCTCTGCCAGTGTGATTCCCCTTGCCAGTGACAGAACCAGCAAAAATTGCTATGGCATTATTGCCATTGGCAGCTATGATCCACAGCGTTTTCGTGCCGATATGGGCACCCTGTTCCTGACTCTGCTGGGGCAGGTGTTAACCCGTATTCTCAAGCGTCACCTGGAACAGCCCGCATGAACGAGGCAGCACTGAAATGTATCGATACATTTCTGTTTCAGCTGCAAAACGAGCGTAACTATTCTCCTCTCACCATTAAAAACTACCGTCGTGATCTGACCCACCTGCTGGAATACCTGCAACAGCAACAGCTCTCCGACTGGTCGGCTGTTGAAGAACAGCATATCAGGGGGCTTATCAGCCAGTATCACCGGCGCGGTTCAGCATCTGCCTCTTTGCAGCGGCTGCTTTCTTCCTCTCGCTCCTTTTTTAAATACCTGTTGCAGCAGGGGATAGTAATAAATAACCCGGCCGCTTTAGTGCAGGCGCCTTCGAGTGCTCGCAAATTACCGGCAACCCTGGATAAAGAAACGATGTCACGCTTACTGGCGATTGAGGGCGATGACGCAATCAGCGTACGGGATCGTGCCATGCTGGAACTGTTTTACTCATCCGGGCTGCGCCTTTCGGAACTGACCGGGCTGACTATCGTGCAGGGGCAGGACTGTCTGCAGGGTATTATCAAGGTTAAGGGCAAAGGTGATAAAGAACGCCAGGTCATCGTTGGCAGTTATGCCCAGGATGCAATAGCGGCCTGGTTGAAACGCCGTCCTGAACTGGCGCAGGAAGGTGAAAAAGCCCTGTTCGTAGGCAAGCAGGGTCGGAAGATCCATAACTCGGTGGTGCAGCAACGCCTGCAGTACTGGGCACAAAAACAGGGTATCGATATGCATCTTTACCCGCACCTGTTACGGCATAGCTTTGCCAGCCACATGCTCGAAGAAAGTCGGGATTTGCGCGCAGTGCAGGACATGCTGGGCCATGCCGACATCGCCACCACCCAGATTTATACCCATCTTGATTTTAAGCACCTCGCGGCCGTGTACGATGCCGCACATCCCCGCGCCCGGCGGAAAAAATAATTTTACCCTGGCAGCATTTACTGGCCGTGGTATAGTTATCGCTCAATTTATTTTCAGGGAAGGAAAATAGCATGAGAAAGTCACTTCTTGCAGCGGGCTTGCTGCTTTTTGCCACCACGCCGCTGCTGGCGGAAAAACGACCTAAAAATCATATTATCGACACCCCGTATGCACTGGAAACCTGGTGTGAAGATCAGGTGATTGCCCACTTCAGGCGCAAAAAACGCACTGTCTATAACTGGTCTGCGCGGACAGTGAGAGAGCTGAATGACCTGCATACTAGTGCTGCTTTCCTGGCCGGGCGGGTGCATAT
>JALUTJ010000281.1 GCA_027057985.1 Chromatiales bacterium | reverse complement strand
GACGTACCATAAACGCATCTGTTAACAGATCAAGATAACGTCGGGTGGTGGGTTCACTTACCCCCATCGCACGTGCAAACTCGGCACCATTCCAGGTTTGACCATGATAATGTGCCAGCATGGTCCAAAATCGCCACAATGCCGTCGCCGCTGTGCGTATCCCCCATTGGGGAAAATCCCGCTCCAGTAATGTTTGAATAAATGCTTTGCGCCAGGCAAGACTATCGGGTTCCGATTTGGCAAGATATGACAAGGGAAAACCGCCACGCAGCCAATGGCGCTGTTGTGCATCGGTACCAAGTTCCTGCAAACTAAACCCGCGCAAATGTAGCAACTCCATACGCCCAGCAAGGGTTTCAGATGACTGACGTAATAAATCACCGGAAGCGCTGCCCAGTATTAAAAACTGCCCTTTAAATGTTTTGCGATCCACCAACATCCGCAAAACCGGGAACAAATCCGGCCGGCGCTGGATTTCGTCAATGACAATCAGCCCTGCAAGGATTCGAGCGCCGTCAAGGGCTCATCCAGCCGGGCCAGGCTTATGGGATCTTCCAGATCAAAGTAATTGGCCGAATCTTCAACCACAAACTCGCGTGCCAGTGTGGTCTTACCGCACTGGCGCGGCCCGACCAGGGTAAGCACCCGGTTACGGGCCAGGGCGGTTTGTATCCTGTGATGCCATTGTTTACGCTCGATCATGCCCTAAATAATACCATGAAATCCTATCGTTATAATTATAGAAATTCATGGTAATTTGTACAGGTCACATTGTGCCTGGCCTGGTGGATTGATCTAAATTGTTGTTTTTTTTGGTTTTACTCAAACCAGGGTACCGTGGCTGTTTTGGAGAGGCCAAATTGGTCGAATTGGCCAATCGACGGTTCATCCTGTAATTCACCAAACTCAATGTAGCGCCTGTGCCGGTGGCCGTTCGAGCCGCTAATCAGCTGCAGGTAGGGGTCATCAAACCCCTTGGCAAACATTTTTGCCTTGTATTGTTTAACCTCATCATCACTTATTGCCCCGCGTTTTTGCAGCCGTCTTAACTTGGAAAAGCTCATGGTGCTTTGCTTGCGGGATAGGGTTCGATGTTTTACACCACCGGGTACCGGCCTGACTTCACTGATATTGCAATAGCTGGCCATTGCGCCAATCCAGTTTCGCTTTTGCAAAGCTTCCAGGGCCTGGGTACTGCCATGCAGCCGTAATACATTTCCCAGCGTTTTCTCTTTTTTCGGGAAGCTGACGCCAATGTCCCGGGACTTCAAATCAACCAATGCTTTATGCAGTTTGGAATACAGCGAGTTCATTAACACGGTTGCGGGGAATTCTGCGTCCGGTAAAAGAGTAATCTCTAAATAGTGATCCATGACGACCTCCCTATTTATCACTCTCACCAAACACACCGCCCCGAACCAGGACACCCATGACATAGTGTTCATCTTCTATACGATCCAATTTTTCACCTCGCGCCCATTTATCAAAAAAGGTGTAAAAATCCTGTTTCTCTTTGGGTGTGCGAAAGGCCTTGCCAAGATTTGTCACCGCACCATACGGTTCAATCGCAATGGGCCCGACTGAGGCTTCAGGGTCGTCGAATTCTGGATACCAGGTATCAATCGTGCGCAGCGCGTTACCAATTTTCTGGGAATGCATGGCTGCAATACCATCGACGTCGTACAGTACTTTACTTTTTTTACCTTTACCCTTATCCATAACGAGTTCCTCGCTGGGGTAAACATCCTGGGCTTTACCAACCTTTGCATAACACGTTATATCCAGCATTAAAAAGTCGTTTTCGCTGGCAAGCGCATCTGCAATTCGTTCAGCAAGGCTATTAACCTTGCCATCACTAGTCTCCATATGTCTCGGATTATATTGCAGAGCATCGTCAAACTGCCATTCCTGTTCGGCATCTTTATTCAATGCCTTAACATTGACTTCTATTTCTTCTGCACCAAATCGGTTTCGCCACAAAAATCTTGCATTGGCAATATTGAGCGCATAGCGGCGCGATAGCTCGGTAAATTTTTCCTTCTCAATATAGCTTTTTACAGCTTGCACATAAGTCTGTCTGAAATCAGTATTATTACAGGCAGAAGGCACATGAATGCCACCCAGCACCTTTAGCGTGAAATGCAACTTCAAAGTGTTCTGATCTGTTTCAAGGGAACAGGCATCTACAGTTTGTAAATTTGGTTTCTCGACTTCCTTATTTAATTTGGTTGGATCATTCTTAATCGCACTTTTGAGGCGATTGGAAATCGTACCGCGGACAGACTTTTCCTTAAGTTTCAACGGTGTTACCTTACTACGATCGTCCCATCGTGTGCCATACATGTAGCCATCTGATGGCACCAGTTTTTTCTCAAAAGCCAGTACAGATACGTTATTGTCTTTTTTTGCCATGTTGTTTCTCCTTTTTTTAAATATGCTTAAAAGCCATCTTCTGAAAATAAGGTTTGTGAATCACTTGCCATTTGCCGGCAACAATACAGGTTGTTATCTGCGTCATAGTGATAATGCCAGAACAGTTCATCTGGCCGTTCCAGTTTATAGGCCATTTTGAACTCCCCGAGCGTGACGATCGCTTCCGCAAAACGATGCGGTGTTTCCGGGTCACGTTGGTTTTTGGCTATGCCAGGTTCGCTAATACCCTGAAACCCGGTGGCAATGGGAACGATCCAGCCCCGCCTGCCATCTTCACCTGTGACCTTGCGTTCGCTTGTCCAGGTAACTTTCACTTCGTCGTCTTGTATCTCTTTTGTGCAGTGGTGATGTATTGCCAGATAATCCAGCATGGCGTCCATAGCATCCTGTCCCTGCTGCATGGCCTCAACCATTAGCTCTCGGCGTTCAATGAGTGCGTAACCTGGCATAAGCCTGGGTTTCAACATTTGAAAATCACGATATAATGTAGGCGATGAAAAATTGAGTATGTCACCCCCCGCAATTTTGAGTTTGTAATTCAGGCAATGCCCGATTTGTTCCAGTATGTCTGCTTCCCGTAACTTTTCGATACCTTCGCATTGAATGACCAGGCTAACATCCATATGACAGCGTGCTTCCTCAATAAATGATGGTCGTTCACCATTTTTATCCAGTGGATTTCCGGTGCCAATGATAGAAAATTCAAAATCACCGGGGCCTTTATAGGTTTGCAAATCAAACTGGTGTGTCACCACGCCTACACCATCAAAGTTGACTTGATAATCCATATCATTAAGCATCCTTTGTAATGCGTGAACCGCACCCAACCAGGCTGTCATGGCAGGAAAGCCAATAGTATAAGGACTGGAAAGCGCATTGGCATTCTGGACCCTGATGTGTGGAACAAGTAACATGGAATCAGTCATCTCAGTGCCTCCCGGTAGGAATCAATCAACTCGTGTATGTAATTGCGCTCAGCTGGTCCCAGCGTTAACGGTTTTTTTACAACTTTCCGGTAGGCTGCCAGGATCCATTTACTGATAACCTCGCAAAGCTCATCCAGCCACTCATCCTGCTGCTGTCTTACTTCAAGGTATGGTTCACATAACCAGACTTTCTGGTAATGAGGCAATGCACTGATTTCTTCCCGGTATTGCTCAATCGATACCGTTCGCAGAGAGGCCATTCTCTCGATTATTCGATCAAGAATGTCTTCAATGCTGTTATCCCTGCCGCTTTCCAGGTTGCGGCGGGGAATTGGACTGTCCAGGCCAATTTTGAAAATCCCATGGAGTTTTTGCAATGGTTCTCGGATATCATAAAAGCGGATGGCGCTTTTAAAGAAATCTTTACTCGGGAATTGGATGTCGCGCTTAGTCAATTGTGGCGGTATTGATGATAGCAAGCGCGCCTTCCCACCATATTGATTATTCAATACGCTGATATTTTGCGGCTTAGTCCCGCCGTAGCCAACCGTTGTAATATCGTATATTTCCGAAAACCCTTGTTCACTGTAGCGATTATTTCGTTTTAATTCGCGCAATTCTTTATGTTTGTCGGAAAAACGCAAATCATCAATCCGTTTTCTTAACTCGAAAACTAAACCGGAATTGCTTAAGACTGAAATTAAATGATAGCTGTTGCCCTCAACCGGAAAATAGACCAGCTTTATTTTAGAACATATTAGCAT
>JALUTJ010000280.1 GCA_027057985.1 Chromatiales bacterium | reverse complement strand
CAGCAAAATAATATATCGATAATCGTTATATAAAAGTAGGCCAGACTTTAGTCTGACAATATACTCCCTCACCCTGACCCTCTCCCGGAGGGAGAGGGAACAGGATGGTAAAGAATTATGGTAGGTCAGTTGTAGGTCGGCTCAAGCGAAGCGGAGCCGCCAACAAGATTTACCGCAAAGGCACAGAGGCCGTAAAGAAACTCAGGGGTCAGAATTTATTCTGATAATAAATATTCTGTTATGTGCAACAAATAAAACTTTTCGTTCTTCGCGTCTTAGCGGTGAAAAAATTATGGGTTGGATCAGGTAGGTCAGACTTTAGTCTGACAAAAAAGGGGAAAGAACAGGAGTAAAAAACCATGAACATGCAAGCAGCGATAAAAAAAGTCATCGAACGGCAGGACCTTAGCGCCGAGGAAATGAACGATGTAATGCGTCTGATTATGACCGGTGAAGCAACCCCGGCGCAGATTGGTGGTTTCCTGGTCGGCTTGCGTATGAAAGGTGAAACAGTCGATGAAATTGCTGCTGCGGCAAAGGTAATGCGTGAACTTGCCAGTGGGGTTAAGGTTTCGGGTGAACATGTCGTCGATATCGTGGGTACTGGCGGTGATGGTTCCAATACCTTTAATATCTCCACCGCCTGTATCTTCGTGGTAGCTGCTGCCGGTGGTACCGTGGCCAAGCATGGTAACCGCTCTGTTTCCAGTAAATCCGGCAGTGCAGACCTGCTTGAAGCGGCCGGTGTTAAACTCGAACTCAATGCTGATCAGGTTGCTCAATGTATCGAAGAGCTGGGTGTCGGTTTTATGTTTGCACCTATGCATCACAGCGCCATGAAACATGCCATTGGCCCGCGCAAGGAAATGGCGGTAAGAACTATCTTTAATGTGTTAGGCCCTCTTACTAACCCGGCTGGTGCACCCAACCAGTTACTGGGTGTATTTTCTGATGAGCTGGTAGAACCCATCGCCGAAGTACTGAACAAGCTGGGCAGTCACCATGTCATGGTGGTGCATTCAAAAGATGGCATGGATGAAATCAGTATTGGTGATGAAACCAAAGTGGCAGAACTCAAAGATGGCAAGGTGACGTGTTATACCATTACCCCGGAACAGTTTGGCCTGCAACGTACCACGATTTCAGAATTGGCAGTAAACGGTGCCGAAGAATCCCTGGCCATGATAAAAAAGGTTTTTGCTAATGAACCGGGTCCGGCACGTGATATTGTCTGTTTCAATGCTGGCGCAGCAATCTATGTGGCCGGTCTTGCTGATTCTTTACAGGCCGGTATCAACAGGGCAGAAGAAGTAATTGCCAGCGGTGCAGCACAACAGAAACTTGACGCACTGGTGGAATTTTCAAACAAGGTTTAATAGCGTAATGACAGATACTCCGGATATATTAAAAAAAATTATTCATCGCAAGGCAGAGGAAGTCGAGGAACGTCGTAACCTGATATCCCTGCCGGATATAAAAAAGAAAGCGGCTTCGGCATCATTACCACGCAGCTTTGTTTTTTCCATGCAGCGTAAGATCCATGCTGGACAGCCAGCGGTGATTGCCGAGATCAAAAAAGCTTCACCCAGTAAAGGCGTAATTCGCGAAAACTTTAACCCGGCAGAAATTGCCATCTCCTATGAAAAAGGCGGCGCCGCCTGCCTTTCGGTGCTGACCGATGTCGATTTTTTTCAGGGTAGTGATGCTTATCTGAAACAGGCACGTGAAGTAGTTGCCTTGCCCGTGTTAAGAAAGGAATTCATTATCGATCCTTACCAGGTCTATGAAGCCCGTGCCATGGGCGCAGACTGTATTTTGCTTATTGTTGCCTGCTTAACAGATGAACAGCTTCAACAGCTTTCACAACTGGCGATCTCCCTGGAAATGGATGTACTGGTCGAAGTGCATGATGAACAGGAACTGCATCGTGCTCTGCCACTGGATTTACCAATGATTGGCATCAATAACCGTAACCTGCGCAGCTTTGAAACCTCGTTACAGACCACCATCGATCTCTTAAAGCAGATTCCGGATGATGTCATGGTCGTGACTGAAAGCGGTATCCACAGCCGTGATGACGTCGCATTGATGCAACAGCATAATGTGAATGCTTTCCTTGTTGGCGAAGCCTTTATGCGGGCAGACGAACCGGGTGAGAAACTGGCAGAGCTGTTCTTTTAATCGCGAGTCGGCTCAAGCGTAGTGGCGCCGCCAACAAGATTTACCGCAAAGAAACTCAGGGGTCAGAATTTATTCTGATAATGAATATTCTGTTATGTGCAACAAAATTAAACTTTGCGTTCTTCGCGTCTTTGCGGTGAAAAATAATATAAGTCGGTTCCGTCGCTTTGCTCCTTGAAACGACCTACAGGTAACTGTATTTATCTAATAAGTCTACCGCGTCCCAAACACGACGATGGTTTTGCCTTTCACGGTAATGAGATCCTGTTCTTCCATGCTCTTGAGCACCCGGCCAACCATTTCGCGTGAGCAACCCACTATCTTGCCTATTTCCTGGCGGGTAATGCGAATCTGCATGCCATCCGGGTGTGTCATGGCATCGGGCTGGGAACAGAGATCCAGCAGGGTGCGGGCAACGCGTCCACTGACATCCATAAAGGCCAGATCACTGACCTTACGGCTGGTCACGCGCAGGCGCGAGGCCATTTGCGAGGCCATGGCAAAAACGATATCGGAATGGTCGCTGGCAATCTGGCGGAACTTGGCATAACTGATTTCGGCCACCTCGCAGCTGGAACGGGCGCGAACCCAGGCGCTGCGGCTGTGCTGCTCATCGAACAGCCCCATTTCACCAAAAAAATCACCTTTGTTGAGGTAGGCCAGCACGATTTCGCGGCCATCGGTATCTTCGATCAGCACGGTCACCGAGCCATCGAGAATAAAATACAGCACATCCGGTTTGTCATCGGCATAAATAATGGTGCTCTTGGCCGGATAATGCCTTTTGTGGCAATGTTCCAGAAACTTATCCAGGGTCTGGATGCCAGTAATTTCAGAAGGCGATTGACGCATATTATTCCCTATCCATTGCTACAGTATATTGGTGAATTTTGTTATATCATCCCTTCAGTAACGGGTTCATTGTTTCCGCTTTTTTAAGCCCCGTCATCCTCAAAAAGGATGTCCTGAGCTTACTGCGGGAACCGTTTGAAGTCAAAAATACGGTCCTCAATTCAGGAGAAAAATCATGAAAGCACGCGTAAAATGGGCTCAGGATGCCATGTTTATTGCCGAGTCCGGCAGTGGCCATGCCCTGGTGATGGATGGTCCACCCGAACATGGGGGGCGTAACCTCGGGGTCAGACCGATGGAAATGCTACTGCTGGGTATGGGCGGCTGCACCGCTTTTGACGTGGTGCACATCCTGAAAAAATCTCGCCAGCCGGTGGCCGACTGTGTTGCAGAGCTGGAAGCAGAACGCGCCGAAACCGATCCAAAAGTCTTTACCCATATTCATGTTCATTTCATTATCAGTGGCAAGGGACTGGATGAAAAGCGTGTGCAGCGCGCGGTACAGCTCTCGGCAGAAAAATACTGCTCGGCTTCCATTATGCTGAGCAAGGCGGTCGAGATTAGCCATGACTATGAAATCATCGAAAGTGACTAAAACTTTTGCAAAATAATAAAGACAGGCAGATGGCTATACTAACAACTATTATCGATCGTTATTACCGTACCTGGTTTCGTTTTCATCCAGAAGTTGCCGTGGATGTTGGGGTAAGCGGCTATGGCCATTTACTGCGCCCCTATGGGGATGATGAATTCAATGCACTTAAGGTGCTGAATGAAAAACTGATTAGCAGTCTCGATGAACTGGATCTCACCTCGTTGAGCCAGGATCAACAGATCGATCTGCAATTGATGCGCAGCTCTGCAGTACTGCAGCTGGAAACCCAGGCCGCACGTGACTGGCGCCTGACCGAACCCGCGCGTTTTTTACCGGTGCATGCTATCTATCAGCTTACCGTGCATGAGCAGGAAAATAATGCTGATAATTTTCGCCAGCGCCTTAGTACCATCCCGGCCTATCTACGTGGTGCGCGTAGCTGGCTTGATATGCAACCGGAGACCATTCCCCATCAATGGCTGGAATCAGCTGCCAAT
>JALUTJ010000279.1 GCA_027057985.1 Chromatiales bacterium | reverse complement strand
CATCCTTGCGAGTAGCTGAGAAAGTGCTTACTCTAGCTGCCCTGATTATTCGATATAACAGGTAAAACTTGATGAGCACACTGAATTTTGAAGAAGCCCGCCACCACATGGTGGTTCAACAAATCCAGCCGTGGAACTTGCACGATGATGATGTCCTGGAGCTGTTGCAGCGAGTGCCGCGTGAAGACTATGTGCCGGCAGAGTATCGCCATTTTGCCTTTACCGATATGAATATCCCGCTGGGCAATGGCCAGGAAATGCTTTCCCCCAAACTGGAAGCCTTTATTCTGCAGGCGGTGCAGCCAGGGCCACAGGAGAAAGTGCTGGAAATCGGCACCGGCTCGGGCTATATGACCGCCCTGCTGGCGAGCCAGGCCCGGCATGTGATCAGCGTAGAAATCGATGAACAGTTCCATAACTCAGCGGCAGAAAAGCTGGCGGCGCACCAGATCAATAATGTAACACTGGAAATGGGCGATGCCAGTCATGGCTGGGACAAAGACAGGCCCTATGATGTCATTGTGATTACCGGCTCATTGCCACTTTTACCCGAAAATTTCCAGCGCAGCCTCAATGTGGGTGGTCGCCTGTTTGCCATCGTCGGCGAAGCACCCGTCATGGAAGCCATGCTGATCACCCGCGTCAGGGAAAATGAATGGATACACCAGCCCTTGCTCGAAACCTGTGTCCCTGCACTCCTGAATGCAGCACAGCCCGATCATTTTAGCCTGTAAAAATATTTTACTCTCTCACCCCGCTTAATGGCCTTCTTCTACAGGAAGAAGGCGATGCAACAACAGGATAAAGGCAACCATCAGAATTATGCACCGTATCACCCCGGGGCAGTTAGCCCATCGTTTACAATCAGCGGATAATAACCTCCTGTTACTGGATGTGCGTGAGCCGTGGGAATTTGAATATTGCCATATTCCCGGTTCGATACTCATTCCCATGGCGGAACTGCCCAGCCATCTCGATGAACTAGACCGGGAAAAAGAAATCATCATGATCTGCCATCATGGTATCCGCAGCCGTCAAATGGGGTATTATATGGAACAGGCCGGTTTTAAGAATATTGTCAATCTCGAAGGCGGGGTTGAGGACTGGGCCCGGGATGTCGATAACAGCATGAGGCGCTACTGATAATGACGAACAGGTTTTTTGCATTTTTTCTCGTGGCCCTGCTTATACCGGGCGGTTCCGCTGTGCTTGCAGAAGATATTCTCTCGGTATACAGAGTTGCCATAGAAAATGATCCTCAGTTTGGCGCAGCGAAAGCCGAGTACCAGGCAGTGCTGGAAAGCAGGAACCAGAGTATTGCCGGCTACCTGCCCGTGATCAGTGCTTCTGCTAATATCAGCCAGAACAACCGCAAAAATTTCAGTACGAATACCACGAATAATTACCAGACTCAGGGTTATAACCTGAGCCTGACCCAGCCACTGTACCGACAACAAAATATCATTGCGATCCAGCAGGCCGATAGCCAGGTAGCCGAGGCCAGTGCGCGATTTGAATATGCCCGGCAAAATCTGATTTACCGCGTAGCAAAGCAGTATTTTGCCGTGCTCTCAGCTGAGAATGATCTTGAGTACGCCACAGCAGAAAGAAAAGCCATTCATGAGCAATTGTTACAGACCCAGCAACGCTTCAATGTGGGCCTGATTTCCATTACCGATGTTCACGAGGCACAGGCCCGCTATGACCAGGCCGAAGCTCGCAAGATACTTGCTGAAAACCGCCTGGCCATCAGCCATGAAGTGCTGCGAGAAATCACCAATGGCCTGTACACGATCAAAAATGGCCAATCCAGCCTGGATAAATTATCGGTAAAGCTACCACTGGCAAAACCTGATCCGGTTGATATCAATAGCTGGGTAAAGACGGCGAAAAAACAGAACCTGCTGTTACTCGCCAGCCAGAAGGCGGCAGAAGTCGCAGCAAAAGAAGTCTCCCGCCAACGTGCCGGGCATTTCCCCAGCCTGGATCTCGTTGCCAGTCATTCCTACACAAAGTATGGCGATGGTGCACCATTTTATAGCGCAAGTGAGATCAATGACAACACTGTCTCACTGCAACTGAATGTACCTTTGTACCAGGGAGGACTGGTAAGCTCACTCACCCGTGCCGCAGAATACCGCCTGCAACAGGCAAGAGAAAAACTTGAACAACAAAAACGTGCCACCGAGCAACAGACCCGCAGCGCTTACCTGAGTGTGTTTTCCAATATCAGCCAGGTCAAAGCCCTAAAACAGGCCCTTGCTTCTAGCAAGGTGGCACTTGAAGCCACCCAGGCCGGCTTCGAAGTTGGAACCCGCACTGCGGTCAATGTGCTGGATTCCCAGCGTGATTTTTATCTTGCACGGCGTAACTATGCCCGCGCCCGTTATGATTATGTATTACAAACACTGAACCTGAAGCTCGCAGCAGGTATCCTTTCTGAGGATGATCTGAAACAGGTTAACCACTGGCTGAAATAAGCATGTTGTGTGAAAGTGAACAGAGCCTGTTATTGATCGTCGATATCCAGCAACGCCTTGCTGGAGCCATGCCGCCTGAGGTAATGCACAAAGTTATTCATAACAGTCATATCCTTTTGCAGGCTGCCAACAGTCTCTCCATCCCTGTGATCCACAGTGAACAATATCCGCAGGGGCTTGGTAATACGGTTGAAGAACTGGACACCGATAAAAAACTGCTGGGTGAACCTTTTGTCAAAACCTGTTTTTCCTGTACCGATGAAAGTGGTTTTATCGAAAAAATCACGGCTTTTAAAAGAAAACAGATTATTATTGGTGGTATAGAATCACATATCTGTATTCTGCAAACCGCGTTACAACTCAAACAGCAGGGTTACGAGGTTTTTGTTGTTGCTGATGCCACCTGTTCCCGAAAAAAAGAACATTATAAAAATGCCATGGCACGATTACTGCAGCAAAATGTGATAGTCAGCAATACCGAGTCCGTATTATTCGAATGGCTGCGGGATGCACAGCACGATAAATTTAAAACACTTTCAAAATTGATTCGATGACAATAAATGGCGTCCCCCTGAAATTATTTGCCCCCCGCTACTGGCCGGTATGGCTGGGAGTAATAATTTTACGCCTGCTGGCTTTTCTCCCTTATCCCGCCATGCTTAAAACCAGCCGCTTTATCGGTACCGTTTTTTATCCCCTGGCGAAAAGACGCACCCGGATTATTGAAGTCAACATTCGTCTCTGTTTCCCGGATAAAACTCCACAGCAGCAAAAGCAGATGGCAAAAGAAGCTCTGATTTCCGGGGTGATGGCCATTTTTGAGATTGCCCTGGCATGGTGGGGGTCGGACAAGGTGGTGAACAACCTGCTTTATAATGTAAAAGGGCATGAACACTATGAAGCAGCAAAGAAAAAAGGCAAGGGCGTGATCCTGCTGGTGAGCCACTTTACTACTATGGAACTCGCCGGTGTCTTTCTTAATCGCGAAATAGGAAATGTAAAGTATGTTTACAAACGCTCCACCAACGAATTGATTGAATACTTCATCCGCCACAAACGACTGCAAAAAGGCTGTGCTGAACTCATTAAACATAAAAATCTTCGAGAGATAATCCGTAGTCTGAAAAGAGGGGAAACTATCTGGTATGCCCCGGACCAGGATTTTGGCCGCAAGGATTCTGTTTTTGCCCCCTTCATGGGCGTTGCAACCAGCACACTTTTATCCACCCAGCGCCTGGCAAGGCTGACCGGCGCACCTGTGGTGCCTTATTATCTTGCCCGTCTCGATGGTAGTAAAGGCTATGAAATGCGAATCAGCCCAGCACTTGAAGATTTCCCCAGTGATGATGAAGTACATGATGCAACACTAATTAACCAGGCCATTGAAAAACAGATCGCTCTGGCACCGGAACAATACCTCTGGGGACACCGTCGTTTCAAGACACGCCCCGAAGGCGAAAAAGACGTTTATACGAGCTAATCATCATGCTGCATTATCGATTCCTCCTGCTACACTTGTATATACCGCTTGTATTTTATACTCTATGGCAGGCCATCAAGGTAAAACAGCGTCATTACTTTTTTCAGCGACTGGGATTTGGCTATGGTCAGCATCAGACTGAGAAAGGTTTATGGTTTCATGCCG
>JALUTJ010000278.1:2220-4144 GCA_027057985.1 Chromatiales bacterium | reverse complement strand
ATTTTAATAACATTTTTTATAATAACCCCATCATTTTCGGCTGATATTATATCAAAAAAAATAACCGTCTTTAAAAATCCGGAATGTGGCTGTTGCAAGAAATGGGTTAAATACCTGAAGAAAAACAATTACACCGTTATCGAAAGAAATACCCGAGATGTCTTTGCCGAGAAAAAACGCTTAGGTGTACCTGAAAAAATCTCGGCCTGTCATACTGCGGTTATCGACGGCTATGTTGTGGAAGGTCACGTTACCGACCGTGATATCCGTCGCTTATTACTCCTGCGGCCTGATATAAAAGGTATTGCAGTACCAGGTATGCCTACAGGAACACCCGGTATGGAAAAAGGTGATAAAAAGGAAAAATATAACGTCATTAGCTTCGATAAAAATGGCAAAACTGATATATTTGTTCGCCATTAGCCTGAAAGTGAAAAAACAATGAGTGATTGCGGTTGTAGTGTCGAAGTAAAAGATCAGTCTCAGAAAAGCGTCCTTTACTGGCTACTGGGTATCAATTTCACCATGTTCCTGGTTGAGATTACCCTGGGCTGGTATGCAGAATCAACAGCGCTGATGGCGGATGCACTTGACATGCTGGCCGATGCTATTGTTTATATGATCAGCCTCTATGCCGTGGGTAGAAGCTTACAGGCCAAGGCTCATGCAGCACAGATCAGTGGTTATTTCCAGGCACTACTTGGTCTTATGATCATCGTTGATATCATACGTCGTATTATCTATGGTAGCGAACCTGTCTCCCTGTTTATTATTTCTATCGGTGTTGTTGCACTTATCGCCAACCTTACCTGCCTCCGGCTAATACATAAGCATAAGGATGGTGATGTGCATATGCGAGCCAGCTGGATATTTTCAGCCAATGATGTTATTGCAAACATAGGGGTTATCATTGGTGGCCTGCTGGTATGGTGGCTGAATAGCCGCTGGCCGGATATTATTATTGGCCTTGTGATTTCACTGGTTATTCTACGTGGAGCCTGGCATATTGTTAAGGATGCAAGGTCAGAACTGAAATCAGTTACCTGATACTCTCTGCTTTGTTTCCTGGCTATTCCTGTTATTCCAGTCTTTAACTTCATCGACCGAGAGTGGTTTGCTGTAATAATATCCCTGAATAATCTCTCCACCAATGCGACGAATCACATCGAGTTCTTCCCTGCTTTCGATACCTTCAAAGACATTGGAAATCCCAAGGCTGGTACTCATGGTAATAATCGCACGAACAATATTTTCCAGCTCTTTCTTGATATGAATATCCATCACCAGTGATCTATCGACCTTGATAATATCGATAGGTAATTTAGCCAGGTAACCAAAAGAGGTATAGCCAGTACCAAAATCATCCAGTGCAATACTACATCCCATTTCACTAATATCACTGAGGAACATTTCAGTTTGAGAAAAGTCCTTAATCAATAAAGACTCCGTGATTTCAAATTCAACCAGAGAAGCATCAACTTTTGCCTGCGCAATCATTTCCAGTATCTTGTTACTGTAGTTAACAACACTGCATTGTAATGCAGACAGGTTTATTGATACTTTCTTATTTGCTGATTTTCCAGAGCTGATAAACTTGAGCACTTCACGGATAATCCATTCGCCCACCTCATAGATCAGGCCGGTTTCTTCAAGCACCGGAATAAATTTGATTGGCGATACGATTCCAAATTCCGGGTTTTTCCAGCGCAGCAGTGCTTCGAATCCAGTAGTTTCTCCAGTTACCAGGCTGACCTGGGGCTGGTAAACAAGGAAAAACTCATCATTTTCCAGCGCGCTGTGCAGTGCATTTTCTATTTTTAGTCTGTCTGCAATTTGAGCCGACATGCTGCTGGAATAGAACTGGAAATTATTTCGTCCCTGTTTTTTGGCTTCATACATCGCGGTATCCGCTTTTTTCACCAGG
>JALUTJ010000278.1:0-2210 GCA_027057985.1 Chromatiales bacterium | reverse complement strand
CCACACCCACACTGGCACCGATATGGATGGTATGCCCTTCAACCTCAAACTTTCTGTTCATACACTCGATAATTTTATTGGCTACAACGAAAGGCTCACGGGCATCATGCATATTTTCCAGGTAAACAATAAACTCATCACCACCATTGCGCGCAATAACATCACTCTCACGCAACAGTCCTTTTAACCTTGATGATGCAACTTTTAATAATTTATCCCCAATATAATGGCTGTAACTATCATTGATTTTTTTAAATCGATCGAGATCAATAAACATTACACCTAGTAATGTGTCATGACGTTTTGCCTGTAGTAGAGAATTTTTCAGTTCTTCAATAAACAGTGAACGATTTGGCAGTGAAGTCAGCTCATCATAATAGGCCAGGTATTCCAGCTCTTTCTCTACCACTTCACGCTTTTTAATTTGATCTTTTAGGTCGCGGTTGATATTTTCCAGCGCCTGGGTTCGGTCTTTTACAATACTTTCAAGCTGTTGCTGGTGTTGTTCGAGTTGCTGCTGTGCCTGCTGACGATGATGAATCTCGTTCTTCATCTCACCAATCAACTTGATATTTTCTTCTATCAGAAGTCGCCCTTCTTTGAATTTTCGGTTGAATCCCCTGGCAACTGCCAGCATAAATACGGAAAAAACAAATACTGCCAGAAAAATTGACAGGCTATGTTGCAAATAAAATACCGTAAACAGACCAATCATCTGCGGTAGACTGAATGCCAGGTAAGCCGTGTACCAGACCGCAAGACTACCCACGGCGGCAGTAATCATGGCGAGGTTGACGATAGTCAGAAATATCCGCAGGTTCTCATTCTGTACATCATAATGAAACACGGTTATCGCAGCAAAACTACAGCCAATCAGTAGACTCATACCAACATACCAGTTGGCAAGCCTGGCTAATTTATTTTCACTATAATAACGTGAGCGAAGGACAACCAGCACACGTACCAGTACACTGAACAGGGTTATCGAGAGGAATGTCAGCAGGTATTGCGTGCTACCGGCGTAATACAGGGTACCAAAAACCAGCACAGCAGCCGCAACAATACCCATATTGCCATTAAAGGCCTGAGCAAACAGTGTTCTTATCTGGGCAAGTTGCAGTGAATTAATGGCTTTATACCTGGTTAATTTTCGATATTTACAGGGTTTATCGGTAAAAATCAGGGGTTCTTAAGTATTTTCCCTGTTTTTTGTGCTGTAGTGAGAGTAGATCTGTAAAAAACTGTGACAAATTTTGCACCAAATCAGAAGAATCGACTAAAGAGAATCCGGAATTTACCGATAAATTTATTAAATAAATGAATTACTTATCAAAACAGAAAAACAGGAATGAACATGCTATAAAGTATCTGTATATGGAACGATTTTGAAATTTCATTGCCTATATAGACAGGCTATAAACACGAAGGAACCGTTATGAATAATAAGAATGAAAACTGGCGTTTAAAATGGCTCAGTGCGCCATTAATGAAACTGTTCCGCAAGGTGACACCCACCATGTCACGTACCGAGCAGGAGGCGCTTGAAGCCGGTTCGGTATGGTGGGATGGTGAACTGTTCAGTGGCAAGCCACAGTGGAAAAAACTGCTCAACCTCCCCGCCCCGCGCCTGAGCAAGGAAGAACAGGAATTCCTCGATGGCCCGGTCGAAACCCTGTGTAATATGCTCGATGACTGGCAGATTACCCAGGAAGACCACGACCTGCCTGAGCCTGTATGGCAATATATCAAGGACAACGGCTTTTTCAGCATGATAATCCCGCGCCACTACGGTGGCCTCGAATTCTCTGCCTATGCCCATTCCCAGGTGGTGTTGAAAATCTCTACCCGTAGTATCTCTACCGCGGTTACTGTCATGGTGCCTAATTCTCTTGGCCCCGGTAAGCTTCTCATGGAATATGGCACCGAAGAACAAAAAGATCACTATCTACCCAGGCTGGCAAAAGGCGAAGAGATCCCCTGTTTTGCCCTGACTAACCCGAATGCCGGCAGTGATGCCGGTGCGATTCCAGATTTTGGCATTGTCTGTAAGCAGAAATTCAAGGGAAAAGAGACTCTGGGAATTCGCTTAAACTGGGAGAAGCGTTATATCACGCTGGGACCGGTTGCCACTTTACTCGGCCTCGCTTTTAAACTTTACGATCCCGATCATCTGCTAGGCGAAGTAGAAGAACTGGGTATCACCCTGGCCC
>JALUTJ010000277.1 GCA_027057985.1 Chromatiales bacterium | reverse complement strand
CACTGTAATATGAAAGCCGGATACCTGCTTTATCTTTATATTACCAATACGCTTGGCATGGCACTGACACTGGGTTTACTGATGCCCTGGGCCAAGGTGCGTACTGCAAAGTACCGTGCCTCGGTCACCTCGATAGCAATACAGGGTGATCTCGGTGACTTTGTTGCTTCACAGGAACAGCAGCAGTCCGCAATCGGTGAAGAGATTGGTGAAATGTTCGATCTGGACCTGGGCTTCTGATGATCAAAGGCTATTTTTTTGCCGCAGGCAGTTCACAAAAGCAGCAGGGCACACTGAGCTATGACAGCGAAGGTAGGGTGTTGATATCGGATCTGCATGAGCCGGTAGAGCAGGTGGCTTTTTCAGAACTGCAGATCTCATCCCGGGTAGGAAATACACCGCGATATATTACCTTTCCAGATGGGGCGCAGTTCGAAACCACCGATAATGCTGCCGTAGATAGCATGATGAACGCACTGGCTAATGATCCTGCTCATGGCCTTGCACATAAACTCGAATCAACCCTGTCGATAGCCGTCGGCATGCTTGCCGCAGTGGTGATTTTTGGCTGGTTATTTATCCAGTATGGTGTGCCGGCCATGAGCAGGCAGCTGGCCAGCCTCTTGCCCGAGCAGGCTTCCACCTACCTGGGTGATGGTGTGCTTGAAACCATGGATAAAACCTTTTTTAAACCCAGTAAACTATCTGACGATCAGCAAAAATTACTGCAGGAAAAATTCAGCCAGCTACAGCAGAACATTCCCGGTACTGGCTATTACAAACTGGTATTCAGAGATGGTGGTCGCATTGGAGCCAATGCTTTTGCCCTGCCGAATGGCTATATCGTATTTACCGATCAGATTGTAAAGATGGCTGATGATGACAGGGAAATTATTTCGGTAATGCTGCATGAAATGGGGCATCTAAAATATCGGCATAGCCTGCGGGCAACGATCCAGAAATTCAGCCTGGCCATGTTTATCATGGTGGTTACCGGTGATGTTTCTACCAGTAGCTCGATCATTACGGCAATCCCTGTCATGCTGGTGGAATCCGGTTATTCAAGAGGCATGGAGAGTGAGGCCGATGGTTATGCCCTGCAATATATGAAAAAACACCAGATAGATCCGGAATACTTTGCGCGCATGATGGAAAAGCTCGAGGCTAGTCGGATGCCTGAGTATCAGGATTGTATGAAAAAAGTAGATAAAAAGAGCCAGCGAGCCGATTGTATGAAAAATAGTGTAGAATCACTGCGTAAGAAGTATGCAGATACAGACGATGAAGTCATGGAATATTTTGCCTCGCATCCCGCAAGTATGCAGCGTATTCAGCGCTTCCGGCAAAACCGTTTCACACCATAAGATTTCAAGAGGTAATCAAAGTGGCCGATTTATTTGAAGAAAAAGCAAAAGACTGGGACGTTAATGAAATGGTGCTGAACCTGTCCAATGCGATAGGCAATGCCATTTTAAAAAACGTCAACCTGGAAGATAATATGCACGTTATGGACTTTGGTGCCGGGACGGGACTGATTACCGGCCATGTCTTACCAAAAGTTAAAAGCATACTTGCCGTTGATATTTCACAGTCGATGCTGGATCAGTTACTGGCCAAGTCGGACTATGAAGGCAAGGTCAAGGCGCTGTGCCAGGACATTACCCGGCAACCACTCGATGAAAAATTCGATGTGATTGTCAGTGCCATGGCCATGCACCATGTTGAAGATACCGATAATCTTTTTGCCAGCCTGGCGGCGCACCTGAAACCCGGTGGCAAGCTGGCGCTGGCCGATCTCGACAGCGAGGATGGCACTTTCCATCCAGCTGACATCGAGGGTGTTTTCCACCATGGCTTTGATCGGGAGCATTTAAAAGGGCTGCTTGAAAAGCACGGCTTCAAAAATATCCATTTTGAAACCGCCCATACCGTGGATAAGGAAGGCAAAGATTACCCGATCTTTTTGCTCACCGCAGAAAAGGCAGAATAAAGAAATTCCCTTAAAATAAAGGGTTATTTTCCTTTTTGTTCCCGATTCAATAAACCTCGACCGGTTCAAAAAATTTTCTGAACTTTTTGACTAGACTGAAGTCATAGCAAAAGTGCAGACATGCACATACGCGTCTCCCATTGATCCTCCCTTAGTTGATGGGAATGCTAAGTCCGGTTCTACCCCATCCGGACGCCAAACCTGACCCCGCGTTACGTACCTCATTCGTAGCGCGGGGATTTTTTTGCCTGTAAAAAGTGTTAAACCACAGAGTGCACAGCGGTACACGGAGATTTAATTTTGTGGGTTCTTAACTCAATTCAAAGCACTAATGTTCTTTGAACCGCGAGGATATTTTGCAGCAAAATTTTATGAGCGACCGTCGATTGTCAGGACGGCAATCGTCGAGCGGCCAGGGATGGCGCATAGCGTGTCGTGAATTGAACAAAAAATCTCTGTGTACCGCTGTGTGCTCTGTGGTCCGGGAAATAAAATCAGCGGGCAAAAAAAAACCCCGGAATCAGGGGTTGGGATGGGGAAGAGTAGAAGAATAACTTCGTACTTAATATTCCGGGGCAAAAGTTACCTGGCATTGGGAACCAGGTCCTTAATATCACCAAGGGATTAAAAGTAATATCAAGTAAGGTAACTATAGGCACCACAAGGAGCACTTTAAAGGGCAGATTTGTGAACCATTGTAAACATTACTTTTTGCTAATACAGTGATAAAACCCCGTTAAATAAGGGGTTTTGTACTCAGGCCTTGAAATCCAGCCACTCGTCCAGCACGGCCTGGGCTTCTTCCAGCCCTGTACCCTTGAGTGAGGAAAAAAGCTGCACACTGACCAGGGGCAGGTCGGCCAGATCGCGTCGAACCTTGAGTAAAACATTCTGCGCCGCGCCACGTTTGAGCTTGTCGGCCTTGGTCAGCAGAATATGAACCGGCATATTGCAGAGCAGGCTCCAGTGCAGCATTTGCTGGTCGAAGTCGGTCAGGGGGTGGCGGATATCCATCAGCAATATCAGGCCCTGCAGCGATTGTCGCTCGCGCAGGTAGCGTTCCAGTGAAACCGACCATTCCCGCTTGACCTTGTCCGGCACCTTTGCAAAGCCGTAGCCCGGCAGATCCACCAGCCGCCGCTCATCATCGATGCGGAAAAAAACCAGTTGCTGGGTACGGCCCGGCGTCTTGCTGATACGCGCCAGGGATTTCTGGCAGGTAATGCGATTCAGGGCGCTGGATTTACCCGCATTGGAGCGCCCGGCAAAGGCCACTTCGCGGCCTATATCCGCAGGTGCAAGCTCGGGACGGGGCACACTTTTGTCAAACCGGGTGATATTGTAACGTGCTGAATTCTTTTGTATTTTTGTCAAGATTAGGTTTCCGGTTAGGTTATAAATTAGCCATGGGGTATAATAAATAAGAATTTCACTATTTACTTGCAGGATCAGGTGGGTCTAGGTATATAATGGATCAATAATATTCCTCAAGTTTTGAAACGGTTTTTATTTTAGCATGTCCAAAACCGGGCATGTTGCGCAAAATCTGAACATTTTAATATGGTTTTTTTTAACAGGATCGGGAGAATAAAATGAAAAAATTAGTTACTGTATCAATTGCTGCTGCTGCTCTTTTCGGCATGATGTCCACTGCTCAGGCAGATGTTGCTACATACCGCCAGGCCTGTATGGCTTGCCACGCAACCGGTGCGGCCGGTGCACCAAAAGTGGGTGACAAGGCAGCCTGGGCACCACGCATCAAGCAGGGCATGGCTACACTGCTCAAGCACGCAATGAACGGTAAAGGTGCAATGCCACCTAAAGGTGGTCGTGCTGACCTGAGCGAAGCACAGATCAAATCCACCATCGAGTATATGGTTGGCCAGTCTAAATAATCTTTAGTTATAAGGTAGTTAATATCTCATGTTTTATAAAACTTTAATTGCTGTTATTGCTTCCGTGGCTTTAACCGGCGTAAGCATTGCTGCAGGCAATCCACAGGCAGGTAAAGCCAAAGCGGGTGTCTGTTTCGGCTGTCATGGTGCGGATGGCAATAGTGCCAACCCGGCATGGCCAAAGCTTGCGGGTCAGCATGCCGCCTATATCACCAAGCAACTGGCTGACTTCAAAGCAGGTAAAAAGCGATCCAATGCTCTGATG
>JALUTJ010000276.1 GCA_027057985.1 Chromatiales bacterium | reverse complement strand
CAACAACCCGATATCGTGTTACTGGATATTCGTATGCCGGGCATGGATGGAATTGAAGCTGCGCAAAAACTTTCCGCGCTGGAAACGCCGCCCGCGATTATCTTTACCACGGCCTATAATGAATATGCGCTGGATGCCTTTGACGCGCATGCCATTGCCTACCTGTTAAAACCGGTGCGCAAGGAGAAACTGCAGAAGGCACTGACAGCAGCACAGCGACTTAACCGTGTACAACTGAACAGCCTGCAGGGTAATAATAAAGCTAAAGAAGATAACTATATCAGTGTCCGCATCCACAGTGGCCTGCGTCGTATCAATCTCGAAGATATTTATTATTTCCAGGCGGAACAGAAGTATGTCACGGTAAAGTATAAGCAGGGTGAAGTTCTGATCGAAGAATCACTGAAGAGCCTGGAAAACCGTTTTCCCAGTCATTTTATCCGTATTCATCGCAATGCACTGGTATCGAGGGAACAACTGGTCGCGATTCGTAAGGATCAGCAGGGACATTATCTGACTGAGCTAAAAGACAGTGATGATAAACTTGAAGTCAGTCGACGACATGTTACCAATGTAAGGAAATTTTTACGCTAACCAACTCAGGAGAGAGTGATGCAGGTTATTTTTGCAATTGCAGGTCTGTTTATTGGCCTGTCACTGGGCCGTAATGGTGGATGGATGTATGGATTGCTGGCCGGCTTTGCCATTGGCGCCTGGGTAAAGGCCAGCAGCGAGTTAAATGAGTTACGACGCAAGCTCAAGAGCATGCAGGAACAGCTTGATGCACTGCGCCAGAAAATAACTACGCCACGACCGGAAAAAACCGAAGCAGCAGATAAGGTAGAAACCCCTGCTGCGACCCGGCCAGTGGAAGCAACCAAACCCGAACCCATAGTCGAACCTCAGCCTGAACCAACAGCTGTTGCAGAAACGAAACCGGTTGTCGCCCGGGAACAGACTCGTTCTGAACAAACTAAAAAAGAAGACAACTATACCTATACCCCTCCACCACCGCCGCTGCCCATAGATATTGCCATCCGCTGGTTTAAAAACTTTTTTACCTCCGGCAATGTCATGGTCAAGATCGGTGTCACCGTATTATTCTTTGGCGTCGCCTTCCTGGTGAAATATGCTTCGGATCACAACATGTTCCCCATCGAGTTACGTCTTGCCGCCGTTAGCCTGCTCGGTATCGTGATGCTTGGCACAGGCTGGTATCTGCGGGATAAAAAACAGGGCTATGCCCTCGTAATACAGGGGGGTGCACTTGCCATTCTCTACCTTACCGTGTTTGCAGCACTACGACTTTATGCCCTGTTGCCGGCCGAGTTTGCCTTTGCCCTGTTATTTGTCTTTGCCGCCTTTTCGGCAACACTGGCAATCCTGCAGGATTCACGCTCACTGGCAATACTGGCACTCAGTGGTGGTTTCCTGGCACCGATACTGACCTCCAGCGGCAGTAACAACTACGTCGCGCTGTTCAGTTATTACCTGATACTCAATCTCGCGGTGTTTGCCATTGCCTGGTTCCGATCCTGGCGCATACTTAATATACTGGGGTTCCTCTTTACCTTTGTTATCTCGACCCTGTGGGGCTTTCGCTACTATACTGCAGCCGATTTCCCCCGGGTCGAACCTTTTCTGATTGCTTTTTACCTGCTCTACGTGGGCATAACGATACTCTATGCCATACGCCAGCCTGTGCATCTTAAAGGTTATGTCGATAGCACCCTGATCTTCGGTGTACCGCTTGCCGGTTTTTCACTACAGGCTGCCATGGTTTACCATATTGAATATGCACTGGCATGGAGTAGCCTGGCTCTAGCCGCTTTTTATATTGCTCTTGCCAGCATTCTCTGGCAAAAACTCAAGGCACCGTTCCGGCTTATCTGTGAAGCGTTTATTGCCCTCGGTGTCATGTTTGCTACCCTGGCTGTGCCCTTTGCCATGGATGCCAGCTGGACCTCGGGAACCTGGGCACTCGAAGGTGCGGCGGCGGTATGGATTGGCGTGCGCCAGGCACGACTGTTACCACGCCTTGCCGGATATGTTCTGCAAGTAGCCAGTACCGTAACCTGGCTTGATATGTACAGCTATAACACTTCACATACACTGTTTATTCTAAATGCCCATTACCTCGGTGCCCTGATGATTGCGCTCTGCGGAATCTTTATCGCCTGGCAGTTATTCAAGGCAGAAGGCAAAACCCATAACGATAAACCGGTACTGATTCCACAGGAAAAAAACCTCTCGCGCCTGTTTCTTAACTGGGGACTGGCCTGGTGGACCCTGGCCGGGGTGCATGAGGTCGAACAACATATCCGCAACAAGTTTCAGCCATTAAGCCTGATCCTGTTTGCGACTTTCTCTGCTAGTCTGGCACAACTTGGCAAACAACGCCTGCGCTGGCCGGGCTTACAAAGCTATGCCCTGTTACTCCTGCCGGTGCTGGTACTGCTGTTTCCTTATGTATTACTTAATAATAAAACGCCATTCGAAAGCTGGCTGTTACCGACATGGATCATCGCCTTTGCGTTACAGCTGTGGATTTTAAAACGCTATGAAGATGAAATTAACCGCTTTATCCGCCTGCTGCACATGGGCAGTTACTGGTTACTGGTTTTATTACTGACTACCGAGGCAACCCTGCGCGTTGACCGGCTTTACCTGCAGGAAACCTGGGTACTGATCATGACCGGCCTGATACCGGCATTGTCCATGCTCCTGCTTTACCTTTACGGTCATAAAATAAGCTGGCCGGTAAGAGCGCACCGCACGCTGTACCAGATCGATGCCAATAAACCGCTTGCCGCTATTATTGGTGGCTGGTTTGTTATTATGAACCTGTTTAACAGCGGTAACCCGGCACCGCTGCCTTACCTGCCATTACTTAACCCACTCGACCTTGTACTGGCGATACAGCTGGTTGCCCTGCTGTACTGGTTACGTATTCCACTCGATTTTGAACAGCGTAAAAAAGGCAGCTGGCGGATCGACTGGAGCAGGTATTTCGTTGCTATCTCCATCTTTATATGGCTTAACAGCATGTGGCTGCGACTGGCTCATCACCAGTGGGGTATTCACTTTGATCCGGCCAGCATGTTGCAGTCGCAGTTTGTACAGACCGGTCTTGCCATTCTCTGGAGCGTAACCGGCCTCAGCTGCATGCTGTTCGGTAACAAGCGACATAATCGTGGCGTCTGGATAGCCGGTGCCATCGTTATGGCGGCCGTGGTCATCAAACTGTTTATGTTTGATCTTGCCAATACCGGTACGGTTGAACGCATTGTTTCATTTATCTCGGTGGGCGGGCTATTACTGGTAGTGGGTTACTTTGCCCCGGTGCCACCTGCTAAAGATTCAGGCAAGGAGACTGAAAATGCGTAAGTTAATGATGCTAATGGCGCTACTTGCAGCCAGCCCGGCCGTTATGGCTATTAGTGAAAATGATTTTGCCTATAGCGCTGATATACAGACCAGCGAAAACCGGCCCTTTTACCGTTTTGTTTTACCGGACGAGGTTGTTTCCACTATCTATAGCCAGAACCTTGGTGATATGCAGGTCATTAATGCCGACAACCAGGTGGTACCGCACATGATACAGGCCATACCGCAGAAAACCACCTACCCGGAAGTCAAAGGCACAGTAGCTATTTTCCCTCTTTATTTAAACCGTGAAAAAAACAGCAATGATCTGAAACTCAAAATTACGCGTAATGAAAGCGGTGAAGTCATTGATATTGGCTCGGCAGCCAGACCAGTATCGGCTGATAGTCGTTTGAACGGTTATTTACTGGATCTGCGACAATGGCAAAAGCCGGTGCAGGCGCTTCACTTTTACTGGAACAATGGCACAAAACAGAGTTTTATTCGTAAACTGAATATCTACAGCAGTGCCGATCTGCAACACTGGCGACTTGTTGCCAGTAATAAACCCCTGGTGCATCTCACCTATAATAACCAGTTGCTGAGTGATAATACCATCCGCGTCAATATCGCGAAGAGTAACTACCTGAAACTTGAATTTGCCGACAGCCGGGATGATCTGGCATTTTCCCGTGTTGATGTCAGCTATAAACCGCAGGCCATTGCGCACTATCCACAGCAATGGAAGCCTGTCAACCTGCAGCGTAGCAATCAGCCCGGCGTATACCGC
>JALUTJ010000275.1 GCA_027057985.1 Chromatiales bacterium | reverse complement strand
GGCATACGCATATCGAGAAGAATTACATCTGGTTGCAGTTCATCAACCAGTCTTTGAGCTTCATAGCCACTGTCAACCGAGGCAACGATCTCGATACCACGGCTTGCCAGCAGTCCCTCCAGTCCGACACGGAACAGGGTATGATCATCAATCAATAAGACGCGTAAGTTTGTCATGGCAGAATCCTGGGCTCCGGTGGTGCTACTGTCACGGATGTTTTATTCTGTTTTTCTGATGGCAGTTCGGAATGTCCAAACTCCAGCAGGATACGAGTGCCTTCATTGGGTTCACTTTCAATCTTGACCGTGCCACCGATACGCTTGGCTCGTTCATGCATAATACTCAGACCAAGGTGATCACCAAGTGTTACTTCAGAATCTGGCAGGTTTTTGATACCGATACCATCATCCTCGATCAGGATCTTGCAGTCACCCTGGGTATCGCTGCGTAATATAACACGTACGGTATGAGCCTGGCTGTGTTTGCGTATGTTATTCAGGGATTCCTGGATAATACGCAGAGCCTGCACCTCGATACTGGCAGGCAGATGTAGCACATTCCATTCTTTTTGCAGGAAAATGGAGATGTCAGTCTGGTACTGGAAGCGTTCGATCAGGTGCTCAACCGCGGGTATAAGGCCTCGTTTGTCAATTGGAGCACGGAAGTGAGTTATCAATTCGCGCAACTCGGAATAGGCTTCATCGATATTGTTCTCGATTTTCTCCAGCTCGTGCCAGACATCAGGCTCCTGACCACCACGCAGGGTTTCATCCAGAACACGTACCTGAAAGCGTAAGCTGGCGAGGGTCTGAGCAAGGGAATCATGCAGTTCATGGGCAAGACGATTACGTTCTTCCATCAGAGAGAGGCGTTTGGCTTCATCTTCGGAGCGAGCCTTGTCGATAGCCATACCAAGATGACGACCGATGCTGGTGAGCAGATCCTCGATTTCTTCCTGGTTATGGAATTCACGGTTACTGACAAAGAGGTTATAAACACCAAGGGTTTTGCCACGATATTGCAGTGGTACCGCGATCATACCGATATTCTTATTGTCTTCTTCAAAGAACTCACGGCCAATGATCTTGTCACAACGGGCAACATTATCCTGGAAGTGGATATCACCATCCTTGTAGGCGATACCACAAAGACATTCACTCGATGGAATGATCTGTTCGCGTTCCATCAGGTCATCATCGAGACCGACACTGGCGACCAGCCGCATCTGGCCATCTTCGGTAAGCAGACGTACTACTGCGGCGCGGGCATGAACGACGTCTTTCAGGGTAAAGAGAAAGCGGGTCAGGAGATCATCGAGATCACGTGAAACATTGATACTGGCCGCAACATCATAGATAACTTCGAGCGAGTGGGTTTTACGTTCGATATGTTTGGTTTGTTTTCGTACCTGGCTTTGCATATCCAGGGTCAGGGTCTCAAGTCGATCGCTGAGTATATTGATACCTTTGAACAGCTCGGTAAATTCACCCTGACCCTTAACTGAAATTCGCGCAGAATGATTATCGGCAAGCATTTCTTCTGACCAGATACGCAGGTTATTCAGTGGTGCGAGGAAATTATATCTAACTTGTTTCAACAAACGATAAAGCAGGTACAGGCCAACTGCAAACAACGGCGGCATCAGGTAAAGCAGCAGGCTGCTATCGATAAAATAGGCAGTAAGACTGCTGGCAAGAATTAGAACAAGAACAAAGCCAAGTGCATATACCGTATTACAAAGTGGACTCTGGATAAAATCAGAGTCCACCTTGATAATATTCGGATTAATTTTTCTGGCTATGTTATGCATGTATTTTTTTAAAAGTGATGTTCGCTACCGCTTTCACCCGGATTGTAATTGGGGTCATTCGGGTTTTTGAAGATAAACTGCATTTCTTCATGGTCATCCAGCTTCACATAGTCGAGCTCGGTGTCTTTGAGTAATTCGTAACTGGCTGCAGAAACCACAATCTGGATGCCTTCACTATCGAAATAGATATCATCATCAAGATCACGATCTTCGAAACCCATCAGGTATTCGAGGCTGCCATCTTCTTTTTTCTTCGCGGCAATGCGCAGTTTCAGGTTCTCCACCTGGCTTTGCTTTGCAGACGCATTAATCTGCTCGGCTGCAGATTTGGATACTGTAATCATGTTTACTTCCTCTGGTAAGTGAGATATAACCTAGTAAATTAGTCAATTATATCAAATCAGCCTTTTGCCTGTCGAATAAATTCAACGAATTCTGCCACCCAATGATACCGGCTTGTGTCTCGTAGATGTGCATAATTTGCGAGCAAATTTCGATAAATCAAGCCATCCTTGTGCCCGGTAATCCCATGGCCACGCTGCATTTTATAGGCAAAATGGATTTCAGGGTCATTTTCCAGTAAATCTGCCTGTTTCAGGCTGGAATAATGGAACTCATGAGCCGGAATGTCCAGTCGGGTATCATGCGAATCTGCATGTGACCAGGGAAAGTCGCCAGAGCGAGAAAGCGAGACATAACCGCGCCCCTGAGGCTTTTTATTCATAATGGTATCAGCCTTAATGGCTCCAACCATCTCGGCAGATTGTCCTTTCCAGCTGATTGAGCGGGTCAGGTACATCAGGCCACCGCATTCGGCGTAAACGGGCATACCGCCCTCAATGACCTGCCGAATCTGCTCTCGCAGGCTGTGATTGGCTTCCAGTTCCTTCATCCATGACTCGGGAAAACCTCCGCCGATAAATAATGCATCCACCTCGGGCAGGGCGCTGTCTTTCAGGGTATCAAATTCCACCAGTTCAGCACCGGCAACCCTGAAGGCATGCAGGTCACCGGGATAGTAAAAACCAAAGGCAGCATCATGGGCAAGACCAACCCGGATATCAGCTTGACGATTAATTTCAGGTATCTGGTAGTCTGTATCAGGAAGTGCTTCGGCAGAAGCCGCTATTTTCAATAGCAATTCCAGGTCGATATATTTTTCAATATGTGATGCAATTAAATCAATGGTTTGTCTGGCATCCGCAACCTCGTTGCCGGGAATCAGACCAAGATGGCGCTCGGTAATCGCCAGTTCTTCCAGACGTGGTACCGCGCCAATAACCGGAATATCGGTATACTCTTCGATAACAGCGCGGAGTTTTTGCTCATGACGGGGCCCACCGACCTTGTTGAGGATAACACCGGCAATATTGATGTCCTGATTGAAGGCCTGGTAGCCAAGCAGTAGCGGGGCGATGCCTCGGGTCATGCCATTGGTATCGATTACCAGCACCACGGGCGTTTTACTGAGTTCTGCGATAGCTGCATTGCTGTTACTGCCATCAACAGCAACACCGTCATAGAGACCCTTGTTGCCTTCTATGATGGCGATATCCGCACCTGTTGAGAAATGCTCGATAGTCGCCAGTATTTCATTATCCGGCATGGTCTGAAAATCAAGGTTGTGACAGTCACGGGCAGAGGCCCGTGAAAGCCACATTGGATCGATATAGTCAGGCCCCTTCTTGAAAGGCTGCACCGTGATGCCACGGGCTGTTAATGCTGCACAGATGCCAAGTGAAAGGGTGGTTTTACCAGATGATTTATGTGCGGCTGAGATAAGGAGTCGCTGCATTTTAGGCCTCCCAGAACGTTAAAAGGGCAGATCATGCGATCTACCCTTATAACAGGTCGATAGTAACAGGCTTACTTGCTGTGATGTGGGTCGACAGCTTCGTCAGCGAGGGATTCTGGCAGGAAGCGCAGAACTTTCACTGCAAAAGCAACGATAAACAAGGCCACAGCGAAACCACCGATACCCAGCAGGGTTTCAGCGAGAGTAGGCGCGTAGTTATTTACCATACCATCGAAGAATGTGCTGCTTACCTCTTTACCCGGGAACAGAACCAGCGGGTATGCCTGACCACCAATAATGATGACATACATCAGGGCAAGACCACCAAGGATAACAAACAGGGAAGCAACACCAACGGCAGATCGAGACATGCCAACAGTAGGGTGATAGATAATTGCCAGTGGAATTACCGTACCAATCAGCATTACCCCGTACCAGAACATCTGGGTATAGATACCACCATCACGCAGGATAAAGGCTTCAACACCGTGGTGCTCGGTAGCATAGAGGTTGGTCAGATGCTTGACGACGATGAAATAGAATACTCCGGCAATAAAGACACCCAGCAGGTTCTTCAGGCGCTTAAAAGTAGCATCGCCAAGCGGACGGTTAGTCCATTTATAGCTTGCCATCAGAACCAGCATGTAGATGGCAAGACCATAGGAAAATGACATTACTATGAACATTGGAGCCATAATGGCTGCATCATAAGCCTGACGAGCAACCAGGAAACCAAAGATAGAACCAGTACCTGTGGTCAGAATCAGTCGCCAGATAAAGGCGGAGAAACCGGCAACTTTACTGTATTTGTTCATACTACGTTGCAGCATGGTCCACATGTAGATACCAACAACAACGAAGAAGCCATTATAGAGAATGATGTTCCAGGCAAAGATAGACTTGAAGTTATACTTTGTCATTGCGACGATCAGACGATCTGGCCGGCCAAGATCCAGTACCAGCACCATCAGCCCGCCCGCAAGCAGGGCAACGGCCAGCAGGGTGGATAATGGCGCAAGTGGCTTGTAGGCGGTTTTGGCAAACACGGATGATATTGATGCAACATTCAATGCGCCGGAGGCGGCAACAATCAGGAATACGGCAAAGACGTGTGGCATACCCCAGACGATATTGTTACTCATGCCGGTTACATAGTGTCCACCATGTTCCATGTAGTAGGTTGCACCCAGGGCAGTAAGTATAAATCCGCCGAGCAGTGCAAGTAACATCCAATAGCCTGAGCTATTTCCTTTAATCTGTGTGAAAACGGGTTTTTTCATGTGAAGACTTCTCTTTACATTCTTATCTTATTATTAAAGGACTTGAATTAAATGCCCTGGTAACGAACACCGGTATTTAATCCCAGGTCAGCACGAATTTGCTTACCACCATGTTTTTTCAGTTCTACTGAAATTGCACTTTCAGGATCTTTTAAATCACCGAACAGTAAAGCACCGTGTTCAGCTTTGCTACATGCCTCGACACAGGCCGGTTCACGATCCCTGTCAACACGTGGTGCACACATATTACAGGATTCAACCGTACCAATACCGCGCGGGGCATTGACCTTCTGATATTGAAGGTGCTCGTGAATGAATGAGCGAGCCTTGTATGGGCAGGCCATCATGCAGTAGCGACAGCCAATACAGATGTGGCGATCAACAAGTACAATGCCATCTTCACGTTTCATAGATGCGCCGGTAGGGCAGACATCAACACAAGGTGGATTTTCACAGTGCTGGCACATCAATGGTAACGACTGAACATGGCCTGTTTGTTTGTCGGTTATAGTAACTTTACGAATCCATTGTGCCTGTTGATCAGGACGGGATTTTGTTTCGCTTTTACCCCAGCCATTTTCTTCCTGGCAGGCAGTGACGCAATCGTTACAGCCCTTGGAGCACTTATTGGTATCGACAAGGATACCCCAGCGGTTCTTGTTCGATACTTTTTCAGCATCAGGTTTAGCATGTGCAACCTGGTTTAATATAACACCAGGCGCAACCATCAAACCGCCTACTGCTGCAGACTGCTTGAGAAATTTACGACGATACTGATCAGTTGTAGATTCTGGAGTTTTAGGTGACATTATTTCTTGCCTCCTTCAATCAGCACATCCAGAGTTTCTTTCTTTAAAGAATCTTTGCTGGCTAGATCTTTATGGTGTGGATTATTGCCGTTCAGTGTGTGCATATGGGCAGATGCATCTTTTGGCAGGTCAGAGTGACAGTCGAAACAGTCAATATTTACTGCCGCGTAGTTATGACAGCTGCTGCAGAAATGTTCATCTTCGCCAATGCGAGGATACTCACCATCTTTCTTTGGTGTTACGTGGCATTCGATACACTCGGAAAGACTAATTTCTTTAGTACGAACACCTTCACGCATTGTCTCATCACGTTTATGCAGTAAAAGCTTCATATGATTTTTACGCATTTCTTTGACGGGTCGAACACATTCTGTTTTCGCAGATGCTTTTTCTTTGGCCTTAGGGGGTTGTGGGCCAAGTTCTCCTGCATTGGAAAGAACTGGCAAGGCGAAAAGCCCTGCCAGTACCAGCAGATGTTTTGCAAACTGTCCATATGACATCATTTACAGCAATCCTCAGTTATTGTTTTCTTACGCGTCACCCATAGCCATGTCGATGTAACCAGTTGGGCAAACATCAGCACAGATATGACAACCAATACATCTCTTGTAGTCAGTTGCAACGTAGCGACCTAAAGTATGCTCGCTCTTTGGTACACGATAAACCGCATCCTGTGGACAGTAGATAACACAGTTATCACACTCGAAACACATACCACAGCTCATGCAGCGCTCAGCTTCTTCGATAACTTCTTCTTCAGGCAGAGGCTTCATACGTTCCTGGAAGTGACCGAGTACTTCGTTTGCATCAGGTACAACTTCAGAGCGCTTATGACGCGGAGTGAATTCAAAATGCCCCAGGAACAGTTCGTCAGCAGTGATAATTTCATTAGCTGAACGATCTTCATAGTTATGGATAGCGAACCTGGCACTATCAGTATGTTCCTTGGTACCGTGATCGTATTCTTCAGGTGCAAGGCCGGCTTCGTTAAGCTTCTGCAGCAGGTTGAAGTGATGCTTGTCAACCTTTGGTCGCTTGCCCATATCTTCATGCTTAAGGTAGTGATCGATACTTTCCGCAGCGATAGAAGCCTGTCCGATTGCTGTAGTCAACAGGTGAGGACGAACGATATCACCACATACGAAATGCCCCTGTTTGCCTGGAACCTGGTAGTGTTGATCAGCGTCGATCAGACCACGGTCATTACCCAGGTCTTCAAAACCATCGAGCTTGCCGCCCTGACCGATAGCAGATACCAGCAGGTCAAGTTCGATTTCATATTCAGAACCTTCGATAGGCGTCTTGCCATCTTCTTCGAGCTTGATGACTTTGAGCGCAGTTGCGCGGCCGCTATCGTCACGGATAACTTCAACCGGGCTTACGCAGCCAACAATCTCGACACCTTCTCGGGTTGCATCTTCAATTTCATGTTGTGCAGCAGGCATGTTCTCGATAGAAGAACGTGACAGCAGCATAACCTGGGCACCCTGGCGTACGGCAGAAGAGGCAACATCATGTGCAGTCTGACCCAGTACGATATTTTCAGGACGGTCATTTTCATGCATTTCCTTGATGTGACCCAGACGACGAGCAACGGATGCAACGTCGATAGAGGTATCACCACCACCGATTACAACAACTTTTTCAGTTACCAGCTGTAAACGACCATCATTGAAAGCTTCAAGGAAATCAACACCGGTTAAGGCATTTGGTGCTTCATCTGCACCAGGAACAGGCAGTTGACGGCCAGCCTGTGCACCAACAGCCCACAGGATTGCATCGTAATCTTTTTCCAGTTGCTCAACAGAGACATCTTTACCAACCCAGGTATCGAGCTTAACTTCAACACCCATATCGATGATACGGTTGATTTCACCATCAAGTACGTCACGTGGAGTACGGTAGCCTGGGATACCGTATTTCATCATGCCACCGAGAGTCTTATGGTTGTCGAACAGTGTTACTGCATGACCCATGCGACGTAACTGATATGCACCGGCAAGGCCAGCAGGGCCACCACCGATAACAGCAACTTTTTTACCAGTGTCTTTTCCTGCTTCAAAAGTAAATTTGTTTTCCAGTGCAGAGTCCCCGATGTATTGCTCAACAGAGTTGATACCAACGAAATCATCAACTTCGTTACGGTTACAGCCATCCTGACATGGAGCAGGGCAAACACGACCCATTACTGAAGGGAAAGGGTTTGCATCAGTAGAACGACGGAATGCGTATTCCTGCATTGACATACCTTCTGCAGGCTTTTCGATACCGCGAACGATGTCCAGCCAGCCACGGATATCTTCACCTGAAGGACAGCTACCCTGACAAGGTGGAGTACGGTTTACATAAGTCGGACACTTGTAAGAAGTATCTTCTCTAAAGATTTTGTTAGACCAGCCTTTCCAGTTGGTATCGCCATCTTTAAATCTACGGAACGTTAGTTTTTCGTTTTGCATGTCATCACGGGATGTCGCCATGGTTTATTCTCCTGATGAATCCGTTAAGGATTAAGTTTATTCAGATTCGTTTTCGTTACTGTCATCACTATCCACATCGTCTTCTGAGCCGGTGAGGATAATAGCTTCACTTACAAGCTGATGAACACTAACAATGTCGGTCATGCCAAATTTGTAGTAAGGCAGTACCTTGGTAAATTGACTCTTACAGATTGCACAGATAGCCGCGATATTGGTTACACCGTGGTTCTCTACGACACTCTTGTAAGCTTCCATTCGTGGTTGCGCACCTTTAACACGCAACTCCATCAGATCGTCTGTTAACAGACCACCACCACCGCCACAGCAGTAGGTAGATTCACCAATGGTTTCAGGCGGCATATCAACAAAGTTGTTACATACTGCCTTGATTACTGCACGAGGAATATCGAGTTGCCCACCTGGTTTGTCACCCATACGTGAAGCACGTGCCACATTACAGGAGTCATGGAAGGTAAGCGTCATATGATCATTTTCAGACTTGTCAAACTTCAGTTTGTCTTTCTGAATAAGGTCATAAGTAAATTCACATATATGCTGCGGAATAGGGTAGTTCTGATCAAGGAAATCCCATGGTCCAGCAAGTGTATTGAGGAAGCTGTAGGCAACACGCCAGGCGTGACCACACTCACCAAACACGATACGTTTTACACCAAGTTCCAGCGCGGCCTTACGAATACGTAATGACAGGGTACGCATGTTTTCGTATGAACCGATAAACATACCAAAGTTAGCTGCTTCAGAAGCATAGGAACTCATTGTCCAGCTTACACCAGCCTCATGGAATACTTTGGCATAACCAATCAGGCCATCAACATGCGGCTCAGCAAAGAAGTCGGCGGATGGTGTTACCAGCAGGATATCGGCACCTTTCTGATCAAGTGGGAACTTGACGGCTACACCGGTATCATCTTCTACTTCTTCTTCCAGTCCTTCGAGTGTATCTGCAAGAGCAGGTTCTGGCAGACCGAGGTTATTACCGATGGTCTTGGCCTTCATAATGATTTCATTACAGTACTTCTGACCGACACCAATGGAATCCATGATTTCACGGGCTGCCATCGAAATTTCGGCAGTATCGATACCGTAAGGGCAGAAGACGGAACAACGACGGCACTGTGAACACTGGTGGAAATACGAATACCAGTCATCCAGTACTTCTTTGTTCAGGTCGGCAGCACCAACGAAACCGGGCATACCGAGTGCGCCGAAGAATTTACCGGCAAATGTGCGGTAACGACGATAAATCTTACGTAAGAGATCCTGACGTGCTACAGGCATGTTCTTAGGATCTTTGGTACCGAGGTAGTAATGACATTTGTCAGTACAGGCACCACACTTTACACAGCTGTCCAGAAAAACCTGGAAACTACGGTATCGACCACGCAGGTCATCCATCTTTTCCAGGAGCTTGTCTTCCCAGTTTTCAACCAGCTCACCAGGATAACCCAGTGCACTCTGGAATTTCTCTTTCGAGACGAAAGGAGAACTGTGTGACATTGTTCCTTCTTTGAGCTTGGGAACAACGGTGTATTCTTGTAATTCTGGTATATCGAAATCTGCCACTTTAATTACCCTCTAAGACCTTTCGGTTTTACTCTCCAGCTTTACGATCTGCTTCCAACTCTGCAGCCCATGGTGCGAGATGACGTTTTTCACGAGCGTTATCAACCTGGTTGCGAGTAGGACTGAAGAATACACCTGGTGCATGCAGCAGCTTACTGACAGGGAAGATAACCATTAATACAATGACCAGAGCCAGGTGAACCAGCAGGACAGTATCAGTTGGAAGTGGCTGAATATTAAAATAGAGCAGCCCGAGTACAAATTCTTTTAACATAACGATGTCAGTGTGAGAAACAAATGACATTGCCATGCCTGTCCCAGCAATACCCAGAATAAGTAGTAACATCAGGTAATCAGATGGACTGGAAATATAACGAACACGGTCAACAAAGATACGACGTGCAAGTAGACCGGTAAGACCGATAAGCATGGCAAAGCCAGCGTAACGACCGAATGACTGTACAATCTCAAGGCTTACGAGTGGCATAAAGATTGAGTCAGGTGAAACGACGTAACGTAAGTGACGGAAGAAAGCCAGTAACAGGGAAAGGTGGAACATCCAGCCGAAGATCCAGATCCACTTATTGGACTTGAACAGGCTGTTGAATAAAACAACTTCACTTGCCATGCGAACAACAACCCCACCCTGTGTCACAGGTGCAGGCATTGTAGGAATTTTTAAAGGCGCAGGCGTTTTAGCGTATTGCACGATCTTGCGAACAATACCGAAAAAAAGTATGGCGCTGGCTGCATAGAATGCGAGTGCATAGACTACGGATGCCGACATCTAACCGTTCCTTATTTAATATGAAAAATTAGTCGTGTTTTATTGTAAGAGGAGGGGCAAAAACCCCTCCTGATACAGATATTTCGCGTAATTTATACGCAGCCAGTAGGCTTAGGCAGACCTGCATATTTACAAGCTTGCTTACCTGGGCCGTATGGGAACAGTTCGTACAGGTACTTGCTGTTACCTTTTTCTTTACCCAGTTTCTTACCAATTGCCTTGGTCAGAACGCGTACTGCAGGTGCAATCTGATATTCATCATAGTATTCACGCAGGAAGTTGATTACTTCCCAGTGAGCATCAGTTAATTCAGTATCATCCAGTTTAGCCATTACAGTAGCTACTTCAGGAACCCAGTCGTTCAGGTTTTCCAGGTAACCTTCTTCATCTACGTCTAAATTTTTGCCATTTACTTCAATAGAAGCCATGATCATTCTCCTCGTTAAATAAAATTAAAGCCAAGCACTAACTTTGTCGTTTTCGACAGTTAACTCAACAAAACCTTTGTAATCGACAACCTTAACACCGTCGATTAAACGATCTTCACTAATGCCGCGAGCCTTCATATCAGGTCCGAGGACGTAAAAGTTCAGATCAGCTTTGGCGTTTTCAATGACGCTGGCTTTGTCGCCACCGCTCATAGCACTATAAACGCCATCTTCAATCAAAAGGACGGAACCACCTTTTGCCGCCAGACGTACACAAGCTTCAAGCGAGTCACGTTCATAGCTGGATTTATTTACAGTATGTAATGTAGACATTATTAAATTCCCTCGCTTAGAAACTTAGCACGACATCTTGCTGTTCAAAAATTTCAGCAAGTTCGGCAGAAGTTACAACACGGATAGAATCTTTTTCAGCCCAGTCATCATCTTCATCTTCCCAGACAAGATGTTGCAGGTCATCAAGAGTTAAGCCGCGTGCTTCCAGTGACTCTTTTTCAACATAGATTTTGTTGATGTCGTAATCACCTAAAGCAGAATAGGTAGGCGAGAAGTTTTTAATACCAACTTCAGTTGTATCCTGGTTTTTCATTAACTGGTAAACACCATCATCGACGAAAGCCAGACTTACATCCTGTTCGAAAGCAGCGCCAATCAGTACAACTTCCAGGGATTCCCAGGCATAGATTGTACCGTAGGGTGCCTTACGATTGATGTACATAAATTTCTTTGCATCAGACATTTTCTTACACCCTTAAATTAGTCGCCGAACACAACAAGACGATCTGATTCAATGCCGGCTTCGATTAACTGGCCAAGACCAGAGATACGGAAGCCATCCATGATATTCATACCATCTTTACCGTTACGTTCCATTTCACCTTCGTCAACGATACCGCGACGCTGAGCAGCAGCCACACAAACAACGAGATCGATGTTGTGTGCTGCAGCTAACTCAGACCACGTTTTCTGGATGTTAATATCATCCTGTGGTGGAGTAGCGAACTTAGTGCCGTTGTTAACGCCATCGTGATAGAAGAATACCCGAAATACTTCATGACCGGCTTCAATGGCAGCCTTAACATAGTTAATGGCCGTCACTGAAGCTTCATGATTATAGGGTCCTTCACTTACTTGAACACTAATCTTCATAATAATCTCAGTCCCTTATCTTAGAAACGGATATGAGTAGAAGCGTTCAGGCTGTTACGGGCACCACGCC
>JALUTJ010000274.1 GCA_027057985.1 Chromatiales bacterium | reverse complement strand
CTTCAATTCCCAGCAGGAATGAGGTGGTATAGGTTACCTTGAGCGTAGTATCGGTAATCTGGTTACCACCGCCACTGATAGTGCTGACTTCTGCACCCACGGTCATATCAAATGGCAGGCTCAGTTCCGCAGAAGCATAGAGCATGGGGATAGTGGCATTGAAATCAACCGAATCTGAATTGACGGTAGCATTACCCTTAATGGTTTTGGCATTGATACCCAGGTCGAAGCTTACCACGTTATCCAGGATCTCGTAGTAGAGAATGGCATCGGTCTGGTTCATTTTTAAAGCCGTGGTAAGGTTGGTTGAAGTGTTATATGTCGTTCCATTAAAGGTAAAAGAGGTATTTGCAGTACCAGAACCACTGGAAGTCAGGTTGGTGCTGACATATTTTAAATTAGGTACAAGAGGAACCGGGTGTTCCAGCAGGAAGTAGAAGTAGCCTTCACTCTTTGCACCCAGGTTCAGGTCACTGGCAAGATCTGCCGAGGTAGCTGTACCATTACCATCATCGACCTGGATAGATCCACCGGGGGTATGTGTCCAGTTACCACCACCGACCTGGAAGCCGAGGATAGTTGCTGCATGACTAGTAAAAGGTAAAAGTGCAACCAGTGCACCAAGTATCAGTTTTTTCATATCTCACCTTGATTCAATGTATTATGGGAAATTTGTTATATCGCTTTTATTATCGACCGTCTCAGCAAAAACTCAAGCCTGAATGTGATAAATTTGGCGATTTAACGCCAAAATAGTGTGGGCATAGGCAATTCTTGCCATTATTGCCTTAAAATCAGCGTATCACCGCGCTGGGTAAACTCGATATTTTTCAGAAATGTCATACCCAGCAGTACATCCTCGCTTTTCATCGACGGATTTATCGAGGCCCGGACATTGTGCAGGCTAATGGCGCCGATACTGACAGTATCGAGCTTTGTCAGGTAGCCTATCACAGTACCATTGGCGGTTTTATAGTATTGCTGCGGGCCTTTTTTCAGCTTCAGTTTTCTGGCCAGTTTAGCGGGAATGGAAATATCACTGGCTCCGGTATCGAGCAGGAAGGTCACCGGCATATTGTTGATACGGCCACTGGCCACATAGTGGCCAAAGCGGTTCCTTTTTAGAATAATTTCTCTGGTGCCACCATTTTCGCTCATCGCAAGCTGCTGGTTGGGGTTATAGTCTTTTTCCAGCATATTACTGAACATGAAATACACCAGTACCATCACCACGATCCAGGTGGCGATAATAAAGCGTTGTCCAAGTTTTCTTTGTTGTTCAGATTCACTGCTCATTGGTTGTATCCTGTAATGACTATGCTTATGATAAAGCCTGATTCTGACGCCGTGGAGAGAAAAGTGCCAAAAATCAGTCATCCCCTGTTCATTATTTTTATTTTACCGCTATTGCTGCAGTCCTGTGCTGCAAGTAAAGATGCAATGGAGATACTCGACAGCTCAATTCGTGCCTATGAGCGCTCTTTTCGCTGGGGTGAGTATTCAACCGCCAAATCTTTTCATAAAAATGATGCCCTGTTATCAGACCTGGAACGTCGGCGTCTGCAGCTTTACCGCATAACCGCTTACAAGGTACTGCAGCATACTACGCCAGATCCCTATAATGCTTTTCTGGTGATTGAAATCAGGTATTACAAGAGTGATCGACCGGTGGTGAAGACCATGACATTCCGACAACACTGGCGCAGATTAAAAGGAAGCAAGGTCTGGTTTATCGACTCAGAATTTCCCCGTTTACGCTAAATCTCTGGCTGAAAATGTTTCTGCAGTGGATTTTCAGTTATTAACAACTGCGTGAATAACGAACTGGCTCTCAAAATAGACCGTAAAGTCCTTGTATACCCAGCGGGTAATTGGTGGCTCACCCACGGCGGGGTATTTTTCCAGAGGCTCACCAAAGCGGTTCAGTACGGCTTCCATCGACATGCCCCGACCCGGTAACTGGATCGAAAACTCCTCGGTGTCCTGTTTTACATTGGGCATGGTAATTTCTTCGGCGGCCAGTGGCGCTGAAAAAGTGGCTATCAGGATGGCGCTGAGGGCAATATGAACGGGCCTGAACATGAGCAAACTCCCTAAAAGTGTCATTAACCACTAAACTATACGCTATCAAGGGCTTACAGGCAAAACTTAAGCCATATTATGGGTAAAAATTGTGCAAGGGAGAACCTCTATCTACGGTATGCCTGAACCCGGATTTACGTTAGAATTCCGGCATGTTTAAACCAGTAGAACTCTTTGTCGGTCTGCGATACACCCGTGCGAAACGTCGTAACCACTTTATTTCCTTTATTTCCCTTTCATCCATGCTGGGAATCGCCCTTGGTGTCACGGCCCTGATCACGGTTCTCTCAGTAATGAACGGCTTTGAGAAAGAAGTCCGCGAACGCATTCTCGACATGGTTTCCCATCTCACGGTAACAGATTTTGATGGCCGACTCAGAAACTGGCCAAAAGTCATGGAAAGTACACGGAAAAATCCCAATGTTATTGCCGCCGCCCCCTATATTGAAGCACAGGGCATGTTAATGAACGGCGAAAATGTCAATGGCAGTCTGATTCGCGGCATTTTGCCGGATCGTGAACCGGCTGTATCGAATGTGGGCGAAAAAATGAAAAAGGGTAAGCTCGGCAATCTCGTGCCCGGCAAGTTTGGTGTCATCCTCGGCAAGGACCTGGCACGGATTCTTAACGTGCAGGTGGGTGACAAGGTGACCATGGTAACACCCAGTGCTAATGTGACCCTGGCCGGGGTCGTGCCTCGTCTGAAACGGTTTACCGTGGTCGGTATTTTCTATCTCGGTATGTATGAGTACGACAGTACCATGGCCCTGATTCATATGCAGGATGCCCAGCGTCTGTTTCGTATGCAAGGTACGGTGACCGGGGTGAGGGCAAAACTGAAAGACCTGTTTGCCGCACCGCAGACGCGTGATGAGTTACAGGATGGCATTCTGTCCGATTACTGGGTACGCGACTGGAGCAGCTACCATGCCAACTGGTTCCGCGCGGTAAAAATCGAAAAACGCATGATCTTTCTGCTTTTGCTCTTGATAGTTGCGGTTGCCGCTTTCAATATTGTTTCTACCCTGGTCATGGTGGTTACTGACAAGCAAAGCGATATTGCCATTTTACGCACCCTCGGTGCTTCACCAAAAAGCATTATGGGTGTTTTCATGGTGCAGGGCGCGATTATCGGTATCGTTGGGACGCTTCTCGGACTTACCGGCGGGGTTAGCCTGTCATTGAATCTGGATACCGTGGTGCCGTTTATCGAGGGCCTGTTTGGTATCCGTATTCTCGACCCTTCGGTGTATTACATCAGTGAGCTGCCATCCGACCTGCACTGGAACGATGTCTGGACCATCTGTTCAATTTCGCTGCTGCTTGGTCTTGCCGCCACGATTTACCCGGCCTGGCGTGCCAGTAAAACTCAGCCAGCGGAGGCGTTACGTTATGAATAATGCAGCCGATACTGTTTTGCAGTGCCAGGATCTGGCTAAAACCTTTACCGAGGGGCCGGCCGATGTGGAAGTTTTAAAAGGGATAAGTTTACAGATTAGCCGGGGTGAGCAGGTTGCGATAACGGGTTCCTCGGGTTCGGGTAAAAGCACACTGTTACAGTTACTCGGTGGACTGGATGTACCAACACGTGGCCAGGTTCAGGTTGAGGGCAGGGACATGGCGACACTGGATGAAGCTGGCCGTGGTCAGCTACGCAATCGTAGTCTGGGCTTTGTTTACCAGTTTCATCACCTGTTGCCAGAATTTACTGCGCAGGAAAACGTGGCCATGCCATTATTGATTCGTGGTGAAAACAGTTCTGCTGCGGTAAAGCAGGCAGCCAGTATGCTGGAACGGGTAGGACTCGGTCATCGCCTCAGGCACAAACCGGGTGAACTGTCCGGGGGAGAAAGACAGCGCGCGGCTCTGGCGCGGGCACTGGTAACACACCCGGCCTGTGTTCTGGCAGATGAGCCTACCGGTAACCTGGATGGAAAAACTGCACAACAGGTTTATGATCTGATGCGAGAAGTTAATCGTGAACTCAATACCAGCTTTGTTATCGTCACTCACGATGTTAATTATGCACAAAAGATGGATCGCATTCTTCATCTTGTTGATGGGCAGATAACTGGCGCATCGTTATAAATAACGATGACAAAATAGTTTGTATCTGGAATACGTTTTATAAATAAGCATTGAATCTGAATTACAGGCTTGATAATGAACTTACATGAGTACCAGTCAAAAACACTGTTCGCTGACTACGGTATTGCGGTACCGCAGTTCCGTGTTATCAACCAGCGTTCACAGGTAAAAGCCATGCTCGATGAGCTGGGTGGAGATCGCTGGGTGGTCAAAGCGCAGGTGCATGCCGGTGGTCGAGGCAAGGCCGGCGGGGTAAAACTGCTGGACAATCGGGAAGAAGTCGATAGTTTTGTTTCTGCTTTACTGGGTTCAAACCTGGTCACTTTTCAGACCGATGAAAAAGGGCAGCCAGTACATCAGGTATTACTGGAACAACCCTGTGATATTGAACGCGAGCTATACCTTGGTGCGGTACTGGATCGCGGCCTACGCCAGGTCGTGTTTATGGCTTCAACCGAAGGTGGCATGGAGATCGAAAAGGTTGCGGCAGAGACACCGGAGAAGATTCTTAAAACCGCGATTAACCCCGTAGTCGGGTTGTCACCTTTTCAGGCGCGTGATCTTGCCTTTGCTCTGGGACTTGAAGGGGAGCAGATTCGTCAATTCACAAAGATACTCACCGGGCTGGCAAAGCTGTTTGCAGAAAAAGATCTTTCGCTACTGGAAATCAACCCACTGGTGATCACGAAGCAGGGGGATTTGTTATGTCTGGACGCCAAGATCAATATCGATGACAGTGCCCTTTATCGTCATGCCGATCTTGTTGAGTTGCGTGATATTAGCCAGGAAGATGAACGTGAAGTCCGGGCGCGTGAATGGGACCTCAATTATATTTCGCTCGATGGTGATATCGGTTGCATGGTCAACGGTGCCGGGCTTGCCATGGCGACCATGGACCTTATCAAGTTACATGGCAGTGAACCGGCAAACTTTCTTGATGTCGGTGGCACGGCAAACAGGGAACGTGTTGCCGAGGCATTTAAAATCATCCTTTCCGATAAAAATGTAAAAGGGATTCTGGTGAATATTTTTGGCGGTATTGTTCGTTGCGACATCATTGCTGAAGGAATTGCCGCAGCAGTCAAGGAAGTCGGGGTAGATGTACCTGTTGTAGTACGGCTGGAAGGAAACAATGCTGAACTGGGATTACAGATTCTGGATCAAAGTCCATTAAAAATTGAAACTGCACATAATCTCAATGATGCAGCAGAAAAGATTGTTAAGCAGGTAAAAGCATCATGAGTATCTGGTTAAATAAAGACACCCGCGTTATCTGCCAGGGCTTTACTGGCAAGCAGGGGCAGTATCATTCTGAAAAAGCGATTGAATATGGCACCAATATGGTTGGTGGTGTTACTCCCGGGAAAGGCGGGCAAACTTCGCTGGGACTACCCGTATTCAACACGGTAAAAGATGCGGTAAAGGAAACCGGGGCAGATGCCTCGGTGATTTATGTACCCGCAGCATTCTGTAAGGATGCCATACTTGAAGCTGTTGATGCCGGTATTGCCCTGATTGTCTGTATTACCGAGGGTATTCCAGCGAAAGACATGCTCGAAGTCTGGCACGTGATCAAGCAGACCGAATCCCGTCTTATTGGACCAAACTGTCCGGGCATTATTACACCGGGAGAAAGCAAGATCGGTATTATGCCGGGTGAAATTCACCAGCAGGGAAATGTCGGCATCGTTTCCCGTTCCGGTACGCTGACTTATGAAGCGGTGAAGCAAACAACCGATATTGGCCTTGGGCAAAGCACCTGTGTTGGTATAGGCGGTGATCCGATTCCGGGTACAAGCTTTATCGATTGCCTGCAGGCGTTTGAAGAAGATGAACAGACCGAGTCGATTATTATGGTGGGGGAGATCGGTGGAAGCGCCGAAGAGGAAGCGGCTGAATTCATTAACTCCGAAATGACTAAGCCGGTTGCTGCTTATATTGCAGGAGTGACCGCGCCAAAGGGTAAACGTATGGGCCATGCCGGTGCCATTATTGCTGGCGGCAAGGGTACTGCAAAAGAAAAATATGCGGCACTTGAAAAAGCCGGTGTCTATACCGCGCAATCCCCGGCAGAGCTGGGTTCAACTCTGCAAAAGGCAGTAGAGAATAAACAGTAAAGAATGATTTACGCATATTTCAGCGGTAGGTCGGTTCAAGGAGCAAAGCGACGGAACCGACAGAACTTACCGGATATTCATTCGGAAAATCTTGACTCGCGACACGCTATTCGCCATCCCTGGCTGCTCGACGATTTCATCCCTGAAATCGACGGTCGCTCATCAAGTTTTCCTGCTGAATATCCAGCGACTTTTCTGTGTGCTTTGCGTTTATTTCCCGTACTTTGTCGGCTCCACTACGCTTGAGCCGGGCTACAGAGCGGTAATGATTCACTTCAGCCAGTTTTCGGCCTGTACCGGGTCTCTAAATACCCGCACCTGCTGTGGCAGGTTGTCGGAAAGGGCTTCATACATTCTTCCCAGTCCATAACCAAGATCACTGGAAACAAGACAGGCAATTTTTGCATCCCCACGGTTGAGCTGTTCGCGGAACATAATCAGGCGCTGCTCAAAATCACTGTCAATATCAGAAAAATCGACCTCGGTCAGATCATAGAGGGCATTGGTATCCAGCGGGATTTCGCCGGAGCGGAAAGATTCCTGGGCAAACTGTTTGATTTTATCAAATTCAATACGCCCACTGATTTTAACAACCAGTAACTTGTTTTGCCGGTCATAAGATATGTCGGTCTGCATTTTCACTTAGCTCGCTGGGGGAATCGGGCTATATCTTTAATAATCTTCCTTTAAGTATAGATACTAAAAGGACTTTTTTACAGGTAAACACGGGTTAATTTGTCCTGTGAACACTGGTTTTTATCAGTGGGAGTTTGAGAATATTCCAGCGTCGCATGGCGGCATCATGGACACGCAGGTTGTGGTAGCCGGCCTGGTAGAACATCAGGTAGTTAAATGCAGAGCCGGTGCCGCCAAGGCAGGTCAGCAGGATGGGGGTATCGGCATCGACCCGCTTTCTGGCCAGCATTGCCGGGATTTTTGGTGTTTCAGCATAAACCAGGCCGCTTTTTTCATCTTTTCGCATGTAATCCTGCCAGGGCTGACTGACCGCACCGGGGATTCGCCCATAACGCGGGTTGGCATCGAACTTGGTAAGCCCCTGGTAATGGGTGCGGGGACGGCCATCGACGAGGAGATAATTTTTGCGAATTTTATTCAGTTCGCGAGTACCAATTTCAAGTGCCTTTATTGGTCGGGCATTAAAATTGCCTACTTTAATATTCCCCTCGTTATTTTCAACCTGGCCTTTAGAATGTATCCAGCCGTACCAGCCCTTATCGAGTACACCGACATTGGTATGGCCAAGATAATGAAACAGCCAGAACAGGTAAACGGCACCGAGTACCTCGTCGGTATTGTTTCCCTTGTAGTAAATAACGACAGCATCACCCTGGTTAATGCCAAGTTGACGAATTTTCTTTACCAGGGTATCGACTGGATAATGCACCAGCGAGCCATCGCTGTCAGCGAAACGCCAGTCACTTTTATTGGTAACGACACTGCCCGGAATATGGCCATTAAAGGTAAAATCTACGCTGTCCGACACCTCGATAATAGAAAGATTTTTTTCACCCAGATGCTGTTTCAGCCAGTCACTTTTTACGATAATCGGAACGGTGTGGGCGGAAACAGTCAGGCTGAACTGCAGCAGCAAGAAGATGCAAATCGTTTTGAATTTCATGACGAGGGAGACTCCTCCAGGTCAGTAAAATAATATAAAAACATCTTGCCAGTACAGGTTTTCAATATCAAGACAGGAATAACAATATAGCAGCAGGGTTTCATATTGCACTTGTTCTCATCCTGGCGCATTATGTGAGTTATAACAGGTTCAGGGAGTTACAAAAGCGTGATCCAGGTTAGTCATATCTCAAAAAATTTTGCCGAGACATGCGCCGTTAATGACGTTTCACTTGAAGTCGGTGAGGGAAATATTTTTGGCCTGCTCGGTCCAAATGCCGCGGGAAAAACCACGCTGATTCGTATGCTCTGCGGTATTATTCGGCGTGATAGCGGTGATGTGCGCATTAATAATAAAACTATTGAAGCAGCCCGGCATGACTTTGGTTATGTTGCCCAGCACTTTGGTCAGTATGAAGAGCTGAGTGTCTGGGAAAACCTGAAATTCTATGCCAGCATGTATGGGGTCAATGACAAATTGCAGTTATTGTCCCTGCTGGAACGTTATCAGTTGATGCCTTTTAAGAACAGGCGGGCAGGGCAACTGTCTGGAGGCTATCAGCGTCGTCTTGCCCTGGCCTGTGCCCTGGCGCATGATCCGGCCGTCCTTTTTCTGGATGAGCCTACCGCGGGTATCGATCCTGTTACTCGCAAGCATCTCTGGGATGATTTCTATAGCCTTGCCACTGAAGGCAAGACCCTCTTTGTTACTACGCATTACATGGAAGAGGCGCAGCGCTGTAATCACCTGGCTTTTATTTCCCATGGGCAAATCGTGGCGCAGGGTAGCCCGCTAACTATCCGGAATGCACTGGGGGACACCTGCGTTTACCGCGCCGAGGTAGCTTATTTACCTGAAGTACACCAGGCATTGCATGACTTGCCGGGCATGATACTGGTGAACCAGTTTGGCAAGGAACTGCGCATGGTCGTTGAGCCGCAACTGTCTAAACAGATTCTACAAGCCGCTATTTCAAAGGTGATGAATAAAGCCGTTGAGCTGGAGCAGACACAGGCCAACCTCGAGGATGTATTTATTGCTCTTACCCAGGAGGAGAATAAATCATGATGATGGCGATTATAAAAAAAGAGCTGTTACAACTACGGCGTGATCCCCGCCTGATCGGTTTAATCGTGGTAATGCCGCTGGTAATGCTGGTGTTGTTCGGGGTGGCTCTGAAACTGGAGCCTAAAAATGTTCGTATGGCTTATTATGATGCTGCACCTTCCATTTTTACTAACCTGGTCAGGACCGGCCTCTGGAGTGATGGCTATTTCGATCTCTATGAAGTGAAATCGAAACAGGCCATTATCGAGGAGATTCGAGCCGGTCGCGCCAAGGCGGGCATGTTTATCGACAGGAACTTCACCTCGCAACTGGTCGAGAACCGGCAACCACATATCACTTTTTTTGTTGATGGCACCATGCCCTCATTGACCACGGCCATGAAATATCATTCCGGCAGTGCCACCGATGATAGTGTGACGAATGGCATGTACTTCTCGGATGCCGATGCGGAAAACGTCGTTGTTGCCGATGATCCCTTTATCATGGATACCGAGATCCTGTTCAACCCGGATGAAAAGGAAACCTGGTACTTCCTGCCGGGGGTAATTGGTGTTCTGATTATGCAGATAGCCCTGATTCTAACGGGTATCAGCGTGGTACGGGAAAGAGAAAAGCAGACCCTGGAGCAGTTGCTGGTAACTCCGTTAAGTAAAACCGTGTTTATTATCGGTAAACTGGTGCCTTATATTATTATTGCACTGTTTGATTTTTATTTTATTCTTGGTGCCGGCTGGCTGTTTTTTGATTTGCCATCGCCTTCTTCACAACTATTGTTATTCCTGCTGGCACTGGTATATGTTGCTGTTATGATCGCGCTGGGACTATTGATTTCACTGGTTTCACGTACACAGCAACAGGCCATGTTTATCGCGATATTTATTATTGTCCCTTCGATTCTGCTGTCCGGCTTTATCTTTCCAATGGAAGCCATCCCGGATTCGGTACAGCCGGTGACCCTGATTATTCCTTTTACCTATTTCGTGGAAATTATTCGTGGTTTACTGGTAAAACATACCGAGTTTATCGATCTCTACCGGGATTACCTGGCATTGCTTGGCTTTGCCGTGTTCTTTGTCCTGGTCAGTATTGCCCGTTTTCGTAAGACACTTTAAATTACAGCTTATGCAGGTTTTCAAACTGGCACAGGCGTGACTCGAGCGACTCAATCTGTTCCAGTAGATCCAGTGCCAGCGCAACACCTGGCAGGTTAATACCAAGATCACGTTGCAGCCGCATAGCGGTCTGTGCCCGGCGCAGGCTGTTACCACTGAAGCGCCACTGGGTTTGCTGGAAACTCAGGGGCTCAATGGCACCATGTTCAACCAGTTCGATAATCCATTCCGCAGAGCAGGAGCAGGCATGTGACAGGTCTTTTAATGTCAGCTCAGTTTGCTCGTCAATGAGTAAGCCTTTGAGTATTTGTTCGGTCATAATGCTTATACTCCCAGTTTGCTGCGTGGATTAAAAGACATGCTATGTTCCATTTTCCGGTACAGTTCTTCTTTTTCCGGGGTGTCTGCTTCTGGCAGTACGACTTGTGCTACCACGTAGAGATCGCCCGGAGTCGTGGCAGGAATCCCCTTGCCCTTGAGCCGCATTTTCCTGCCGGCCTGCGTGCCTTTGGCAATTTTAACTTCAAGGGCACCCGACGGGGTAGGTACCTTGACCTTTGCCCCCAGCGCCGCTTCCCAGGGAGCCAGTGGTAAATCGAGATAGACATCATGGCCATCAACACGGTAGATACTGTGTGGCTTGAATTCAACTTCAAGGTAAAGATCACCGGCTGGCGCCTCTCCCATCCCGGGTGCGCCCTGACCACTTAAGCGAATACGCTGTCCCTGTTTAACACCCTTTGGAATTTTTACATTCAGGGTTCGAGTGCGATTGACGACATGCCCGGATGCATCCATTTCTGGTGCCTGCAGGGTAATAGCACGGCTTGCGCCGGTATAGGCATCTTCAAGATCGATCAGGATCTTTGCATGATGATCCTGGCCACGCATATTAAAGCCACCACCGCCCGTGCGATAACTGCGGCCAGCGCCGGCTCCGGCAGCAAAACCACCACGGCCAAACAGCGATTCGAAGAAATCACTGTAATCGGCATTATCCGAACCGGTAAAACCACCGCCACTGAATTCAAAGCCGGCATCCCAGCCAGGTGGAGGATTAAAGTCCTGCCCAGCTTTCCAGTTTGAACCAAGCTGATCATAGGCAGCACGTTTTTCTGGATCTTTGAGTACTTCATAGGCTTCACCAATTTCCTTGAAACGGGCTTCGGCATCCGCTTCTTTGGAAACATCGGGATGATACTTTCGCGCCAGCTTTCGGTAGGCTCGCTTTATTTCATCCTGGCTCGCGTCTTTATTGACGCCCATAATCTCGTAGTAGTCTTTAAAATCCATCCGGCTCTTTGCACCTCGGTATTAAATTGATCTGGTATGCTAATTACAATCAGTATACTGGTATTTAGTACCGTATTGATCAAATTCAAGAGTGAGGTACTTAGCCGGCAGTAGCCATGCTTTTCTGCTGTGACCGGTTACCAGGCCTGCGACGGTTATGGTTTTTATTTGAATTATTCCCTGCTGCTGGTTTTTTACCGCCCGTACGAGGTCGAGCCGCCCGCCCATTCTGGATGGGTTCAGGTTTAATCGTTGGATCCGGCTCAAAACCCGCTGTCATAATGGTCGGAATGCGGTTACGCGTCAGTTTTTCGATGTTTTTCAGAAGCTTCAGCTCATCCACGCAGACCAGTGACAGGGCTTCACCTTCCTTGCCGGCGCGGCCGGTACGACCAATGCGGTGTACATAATCCTCGGCTACGTTGGGTAATTCAAAGTTCACCACGTGCGGCAGCTGATCGATATCGATACCCCGAGCGGCAATATCGGTGGCAACCAGAACCCGTACCTTGCCAGATTTGAACTCGGCCAGGGCACGGGTGCGGGCCCCCTGGCTCTTGTTACCGTGAATAGCGGCACTGCTAATACCATTTTTTTCCAGCTGCCCGGCAAGGCGGTTTGCACCATGCTTGGTACGGGTAAAGACCAGTACCTGCTGCCAGTTATTGTGGCCGATCAGGTAGGAAAGCAGCTCGGTTTTACGCTTTTTATCCACATGGTGGACGACCTGGTTAATGCGTTCAGCCGTGGTATTGCGTTGTGCCACTTCAATCAGGGCAGGATTGTTTAATAGCTTGTTAGCCAGCTTTTTA
>JALUTJ010000273.1 GCA_027057985.1 Chromatiales bacterium | reverse complement strand
CTGGTCAATGCGGCTTCAACCCTGATTGCAGTATTTGAGAAGACACACGGATCAATGAGTCATCCTAATGTTGCCGGTCTGCATCAGCGACTGGTGAATGAAATCCGCCAGTTTGAAAGTGTGGCTAAACAGCAGGGAATAAGGCCAGAGGTCGTACTTTCAGCACGTTATATTCTCTGTACTGTACTGGATGAAGCCGTTCTCAATACCCCCTGGGGCGCTGAGAGTGCCTGGACTCAGCGTACCCTGTTAAGCCTGTTTCATAATGAAACAGCAGGGGGAGAAAAGTTCTTTATGATTCTTGATCGTATGCGGGAAATACCGGCAGAGAATCTTTATATTCTTGAACTTATCTATATCTTTCTCAGTCTCGGGTATGAAGGGAAATACAGGGTGCTTTCTCGTGGTAAGGAATCACTGGAACATATTCGTGAAGAACTGTTTCGCATTATTCGTACCCATCGCGGTGAATATGAACGTGCCCTGTCACCAAGCTGGCAGGGGCTGGGCAGAATTAAAAATTCACTGGCAGAATATGTACCAATGTGGGTTGTCGCCAGTGTCGTAGGCGGTGTTCTGCTCCTCAGTTATACCGGTTTTCGTTACTGGTTATACCAGTCATCTGCACCGGTTGCACAGCAGTTGCTGGATATTGCCAATAACCAGGATAAAGCAAAGTCAGTATCATTTACCACGGACAGAAAAATTTAATCAGGTTACAGTATGTCTAAAATCAAGGAATTCTTTAAAAACAGGATCGTTATTTCAGTTATAGGCCTGATCGCTCTTTCCCTGTTGATCTGGTTCCTCGGCCCGATGATCAAGTTTGGTGACAGCAATAGCGCACCACTGGGATCTGCTGTTGTACGCCTGGTTGTGATCATGGTCTTACTGGTTGCCTGGGGTGCGAACAACCTGCGTATTGCAATGCAGGATAAAAAGCACAACGAAGAGCTGGTAGACGATCTGCAGGAAAACCAGTCTATGGTGATGGCTGATGCAACTTCCGAGCAAACTCGTGAAGAGATGCATCAGATTAACGAGCGATTCAGTCAGGCTCTCGCAACCCTGAAGAAACTCAAGTTTTCCGGCAGAGGCAGTAAAAAGGCGCTTTATGAACTGCCCTGGTATATCATTATCGGACCACCTGGCTCAGGTAAAACCACCGCACTGATTAATTCTACGCTGGACTTTCCGCTTTCAGAGCAGTTTGGCAAGGGTGCTTTACAGGGCGTGGGTGGTACACGTAACTGTGACTGGTGGTTTACCAATGATGCGGTACTGATTGATACCGCAGGACGTTATACCACCCAGGACAGCCATAAAGTAGTGGACAGCTCGGCCTGGGAAGGCTTTCTTAATCTGCTTAAACGTAATCGTCGCCGGCGGCCAATAAATGGTGCAATCGTGGCGATTAGCCTGCTCGACCTGTTGTCGCAGACGGAAGAAGAGCGTATTTTGCATGCAAAGACCATTCGCTCACGCATCGATGAGCTGATGGACAAGCTGGAGATTCGTTTTCCCATCTATCTCATGTTTACCAAAACCGACCTGGTTTCCGGTTTTAGTGAATTCTTTGCCGATCTTGGTAAGGATGAAAGGGAACAGGTATGGGGAATCAGTTTGCCAAATGCACCTCAGGCTTCTCAGAGTCCTGATTTCGATTACCTTGAACAGGAATACGACAAGCTGTTTGAGCGAATTTATGACAGGGTACTGGCGCGGATGCAACAGGAAACCGATGTTGCTCGTCGTGGTGCGATACAGGGTTTCCCACAGCAGATGGAAAATCTCAAAGCCATTATCGATAGCTTTATAAAACAGACTTTCGTTAAAAATCGTTACCAGTTTCAGCCGTACCTGCGCGGTATGTACTTTACCAGTGGAACTCAGGATGGAACGCCAATAGATCGCCTGATGACATCGGTATCAGCGGGTTTTGGTTTTGCGCCTCAGGCCGTGCAGCAGAGCCAGCAACAGGGTAAGAGCTATTTTATTGGCCAGTTGTTTAAAAATGTTATTTTTCCTGAATCCGAACTGGTGGGGGCTAATCGCAAATATGAAACGATGATTCGCTGGGTGCAACGGGCAAGCTATGCTGGTTTTGCCGCAGTCGCTGTCATCATGTTTTTTGTCTGGGCTGGCAGTTTCACCCGCAACGAAATGTTTATGCAGGAAGTACAGGGCTATATTGCTGAATACAGGGCTGAGAAGAAAAGACTTAACAAGTGGTCGAATGATCCGCGTACTGTGCTGCCAGTATTGAACACTCTGGCCAGGGCGAGTGTTGTCTATGACCAGGAAAAGCATCCCTGGTTAAGCGGGCTTGGTCTTTATGATGGTAATGTTGATGAAGCTGCCGACAAGGCATATCATCAGCAGCTAAGGGCACTGCTTTTGCCAAAGCTGATACATCAGCTCGAATCTACCCTGCAAAAAGGACATCGTGGTGGGGATCTTTACAATACTTTCCGTACCTATGTCATGTTTCAGAAGCTGGAGCATATGGATAAGCAACTTGTTGCCGACTGGTTTAAAACTCGCTGGCAGACGAGCCTGCGTGGCCAGGCAACAACACGCAAACAGCTGGAAACGCATCTGGCAGCCCTGCTAAGCCTTGAACTTGAACCGGTAAAACTCAAGCCACAACTGGTCAGGGCAACACGTTCCCTGCTGTTACGGGTTCCTGTTTCTCAACGGATTTATAGCCGTATTAAAACCAACCCCAAATACATGGTTAAAGTCAACCTGCTTAATGAATTTGGAGTGGGTGTGCGCAATACCTTTAAGTCAGATGCAAAGACACAACGTGTACTGCAAACACCTTATCTCTTTACTCAGCAGGCCTATGAAAATATTGACCTGACACCAGAATCTCCTGTGATTGCAGAGATTGTGAACGAAAAGTGGGTTTTGACTGATGATAAAAGTGCCAAAGTGGATTTTATCAAGGATGATCTTGATGAAATCAGTCGTAAAGTAAAAGAACATTATCTTGCTGATTATGCCAGACACTGGAAGAAAGTGTACCAGGCGCTAGATATCAAGCCATTTACCAGTATAAAAAATGCCAATGATGTACTGGCCAGTTTTACCGACCCGGTCTATTCACCATTGATGACGATTTTACAGGTAGGTAAAACCAATACACAGTTATCTAATCCTGTTTTTGCAAATCTGGCTGAAGATAATAAAGAAGGTGCGGCAGGCAAACTTACCGGCTTTGCGGCAGCCAATACCAAATGGACTCGCGTCGATAAGGAGTTCCGTTCGCTGAACAATCTGTTGCGAGAAAGCAGCAAGAATCCGGCGCCTGTTAATGCGATTCTGGCCAGGGTTCAGCAGCTTTATGACTTCGTTAATGAGCTATCTGTTTCACCGGATCCGGGTAAAGCAGCATTCGATATTGCACGTGCTCGCTACCAGAGTGGTACTGGTAATCCGATTACTTCTCTTTATGCCTATGCGAAAAATACGCCACAGCCGGTAAAAAGATGGTTAAGTAACCTGTCACGACAGACATGGAAAGTTGTTTTACAGTCAGCGCACCAGTATGTTAATGCGGAGTGGCGTACCAGTATCTATGAGCCTTATAAACGAGCACTCGCAGGACGTTATCCTATAAAACGCAATGCTCAGGATGAGCTGGCATTATTTGATTTTATTGAGTTCTTCAAGCCTGAAGGTACGGTTGATAAATTTTACCTTACCTATCTTAAGCCTTTTGTAAATACGCGTGGTAAAAACTGGACCAGCAAGGTGGTAGATGATTTTAGTCTGGGTCTTAGTAGCCGCACCCTGGCGCAGGTTCAGAAGGCGCAGTTGATAAAAAACATCTTTTTTCGCAGCAATCCGGCAATGCCAAGCCTTTCTTTTCAGTTGAAACCACATAAGATGGATAAGAAAGACGCACGCTTTACGCTGGAGCTGGGTAATAAACGGATTGTTTACAGCCACGGCCCCAAGTTCTGGAAGACACTGAACTGGATTGGTGATGATGAGCATAATCGTGTACGCATTATATTTGAAGACCTGGATGAGCGTGAATCCAGCAAGAATTATGAAGGCCCCTGGGCATGGTTCCGCTTGCAGGATCACTCGGTTTTGAAGAAGACACGTAAATCTAACGTCTATCTTGTGACATACAAAATACGTAAACCGGGAAGTAGAGGTAATGATC
>JALUTJ010000272.1 GCA_027057985.1 Chromatiales bacterium | reverse complement strand
CCGGCTGGCCGGGGTTGGCACTGACCAGAAATTCCACCTGCTCGACGCCAAGTTTATGGAAACTGTTTTCCCGCGCCGCCAGACTGACTTCAAAACGTCCCCCTTCCATGCCCAGTTCCTGCATCGCGGCAGAGACTTTATCCGACAGGGTCTTTGCGGCTTTGAGACGACTCTTACTTAGTGCCTTTGCAGCTTCCTGGTAGCGTTTTTCGCAGTCCTTCATTTCCTGCTGCAGTTTTTCCAGGTGGGTATCGGCATTTTCAATCGCATCTAGCTCGGACTTAAGTTTTTCCAGCAGCTGCGGTAGTTCATCGGCTTCGACCTGGTGCTTGCGGCTGAGTTGATGAATCTGGCCAATACGTTCATCTAGCCAGGAAAGTCGCTCGGGATCCAGCTCAAGTGCATCAACATACTGATGTAACTCACTGCTGGCTTCATTGACCTGGATAAGAGCACTGTCGAGCATCTCGGCTATGCCATTGAGGCGTGGATCCGTTTTCCCCAGCTGTTGCAGTTCATGAGTAAAGTGACTGAGCTGGTGCGAGATAGAGCCCTGGTCGATATTATCCAGCGCCTGTAACGCAGCCTCGGTGGTTTGCAGTAACTGGCTGGCATTGGAGAGTCGCCTGTGCTCCGCATCCAGCTCGGCTGACTCACCGGGTTTGAGCGCCAGCACTTCAAGTTCATTGACCTGGTAACGTAACAGGTCGAGACGCTGATCCTGTTCGCTCTTGGCCTTGCTCAGCTGATGGAACTCCTTGCTGCTCTTATGCCATTGCCGGTAAGCGCTGCTGACTTTTTCCAGCAACTCCGGGTGTGCGGCAAAATCATCCAGCAGTTGTTGCTGTACCTCGGCTTTCATCAATGACTGGTGTTCGTGCTGACCGTGCAGATCCACCAGCATTTCACCGAGTTCTCTTAACTGCTGTACGGTAGAGGGTTTACCATTGATAAAGGCACGGGAAGGCCCGTTTTCCGAAATCGTACGGCGGATAATGCATTCATTTTCGCTGTCGAGATCATTCTCCTGCAACCACTTCTGCGCCGCTTTGGCGTCATGGGTATCAAAGGTAACGCTGATCTCGGCCCGTTTTTCATTGTGGCGGATGACCGAGCTGTCGGCACGATCACCCAGTGCAAGGCCAAGCGCATCCAGCAGGATAGATTTACCGGCACCGGTTTCACCGGTAATCACGGAGAGGCCATCCTGTAGCTCGATATCGAGCGCCTCGACAATGGCAAAATTCCAGATATGAATATGAGTCAACATAGGGCGTTATTAAATCATATTAGAAGTGTTCACCCCAGTGCAGCTTGGCACGCAGGATTTCATAATGGTTATGTTGTCGCGGATGAATCAGGCGAATCACTTTTTCTTTTTTGCGGATCGAAATCTTATCCCCGGAGACCACGCCAAGATTAATCTGGCCATCACAGGTGACCTGGGCATGCGAGTTCTGATTTTCCTTGACGATAATCTCGATCTTGCTGTCGCCACTGATGACGATAGGGCGGTAACTCATGGTGTGTGGGCATATTGGTACCAGCACCATGGCGTCGATATCCGGCTCCAGGATCGGGCCGCCACCGGAAAGGGCATAGGCGGTTGATCCGGTCGGGGTGGAAACAATCAGCCCATCAGAACGCATGCTGTTGAGGAACTTACCATTTATATAGGTTTCGGTTTCGATCATGCGTGCCACTTCCCACTTGTGTACCACCACGTCATTGAAGGCATCGCTTTCACTGGCGGGGTTGTCACCATGTTCGATCACGGTATTGAGCAGGATACGGTGCTCTTCTTCAAATTCACCATCGAGAATTTCATTGATACGTTCGGACATTTCATTGGGGGAAATATCCACCAGAAAGCCGAGACGACCAAGATTGATGCCCAGTAGTGGCACTTCGTAATCCACCAGGCCACGCGCAGCATCCAGCAGGGTACCGTCACCACCAATGGTAACGGCAAGATCACAGCGTTTGCCGATTTCATGACGGGTAATGACCTCAAGGTCGTTCTCGCTCATATTGCGCGCGGTTTCCCTTTCCAGGAAAACTTCGCAGCCGCGCTCGCTGAGAATACGGGAAAGTGCCAGTACCGTGGTTTCCACGGTGGTGTCGGCAAACTTGCCGATAAGGCCAATACGATTAAAACTGTTCTTTTTGTCTGTCATGAATCTGCCAGTGTTCCGGGATTGGGGCTGTCAGCGATAAATTAGCACAGGTCAGGCAGAATAAGCTAATTTTAATCCGCCCAATGAGTCACAATGCTTCACTGCAAGTCTTGAAGCGAAAGGGTATAATCCCTACTTTCAGTCACATACCTTAAGTGATACAAAATTAATCTGGAGTGGAAGTCCAACCGTGTCAGCCGAGTCATTACTGGAGAATCTGAATGAACGTTCCCAGCACCTGTTCAAGGCGCTGGTAGAGCAATATATCCAGAATGGCCAGCCGGTGGCATCGAAGGCACTTTCCGGTTATGACAATATCAACCTCAGCCCGGCCACGGTACGCAATATCATGGCCGAGCTCGAAGAGCTGGGGCTGATTGTCTCTCCCCATACCTCGGCCGGTCGCGTACCCACGCGACAGGGCTATCGTCTTTTTGTCGATAACCTGCTCACGGTCAAACCCTTACGCGGGCCCACCGTGGAAAAATTGCGCAAGGAAATGAATATCGAGGACAGTACCGAGTCCATGATCAACCGGGCTTCTTCCCTGCTATCGGGCATGAGTCGAATGGCTGGAGTGGTAACACTGCCGCGACACGAGAAGGTCATTCTGCGCCATATTGATTTTCTGCCACTGACGGCCAACCGGGTACTGGTGATTCTGGTAGTCAACGAGCAGGAAGTGCAGAACCGCGTTATCCATACCGAGCGCTCCTTTAGTCAGTCTGAACTACTGCAAACCGCCAACTATCTGAACCAGGAATTTGCCGGCCAGGAACTGGATCAGATTCGGGAGCAGGTTCTACAGCGCATGAAGCAGGAACGCGATGACATGCAACAGATTATGCAGATGGCCATCCAGATGACCAATGACGTGGTCGATGAGAACAACAAAGACTATGTCATGGCCGGGCAGACCAACCTGATGGACTATTCCGAGATGGCCAATATGGAAAAACTGCGCCAGCTGTTCGAGGCCTTCAATGCCAAGCGTGACGTGCTGCATGTGCTGGATCAGTCGATCCAGGCCGAGGGCATGCAAATCTTTATTGGTGAGGAATCCGGCTATTCTGCTTTCGAGGACTGCTCGGTAGTGACCACGCCTTATAAAGTGAGTGACGAGGTGGTCGGCGTACTTGGCGTCATCGGTCCCACTCGCATGGCCTATGACAGGGTGATTCCGCTGGTCGATGTGACGGCAAAATTATTGGGTTCACTCTTGAGTTCAGAATAAATAACCCCATATTTTCCAGAGATGAATTTTCATGGCTGCATTTTTTTGCCCGAGAAGGGAGAAAAAGCCGAATGTAGCCGCATAAAACGCCAGAAATGATTAATTTCGGAGTAAATAATGAGCGAAACAGAACAAAAGCAGGAAGTGGAACAGGCAGAAGACACTGCAAATGAAGAAGTGGAAACTGCCGCTGAAGATGAGGAAAACATCGAAAGTCTGAAGCAACGGCTGGAAGAGGCCGAGAAAAAGGCCGAAGAAAACTGGGATCAGCTGGTTCGGGCAAAGGCCGAGCTGGAAAATATCCGTCGCCGTTCCGAGCGTGAGCTGGAAAATGCCCATAAGTATGCACTTGAGAAATTTGCCCAGGAGCTGCTGCCGGTTATCGACAGCATGGAGATGGGGGTTGCCGCGGCACAGGATGAAAATGCTGATGTCAGCAAGCTGCGTGAAGGTACGGAGATGACCCTGAAGATGTTTCTCAATGCCATCGACAAGTTTGGCATCAAGAGCGTGCACCCGGTAAATGAAGAGTTCAATCCTGAACACCACCAGGCAATGAGCATGATCGATTCAGACCAGCACGAGCCCAATACCGTTATCGACGTGATGCAGAAGGGCTACCTGCTTAATGATCGCCTGGTGCGCCCGGCCATGGTCGTTGTTTCATCTGCCAACAGCTCGGGTGGCGAAAAAAATCAGGAAAAATAATCAAACGGGGCTTGAAGGGGCATGAAATGCCCCTATTAAATCAACAGTTAAGTTAAACAGTAATTT
>JALUTJ010000271.1 GCA_027057985.1 Chromatiales bacterium | reverse complement strand
TTTGCCATGAGCTATCATGCTGAAACCCTGCATCGTGCTGATGATCCGGATGTGACGCTGGATATTGAATCGCTGAAAAATCAGACCGTACATGCGATTGCCGGTATAGGTAATCCGCAACGCTTTTTCCAGCAGCTCAAAGGTTTCGGTCTTGATATTATTGAACACCCGTATCCGGATCATTATATGTTCCGACGCGAGGACCTGGATTTTGGGGAAATTCAGCCCATTATTATTACTGAGAAAGATGCCGTAAAATGCCAGCGTTTCAACCTGCATAATGTCTGGTATCAGCCTGTGAAAGCCGAACTGGACTACCAGTTTGTGGAACAACTACTTGTAAAGCTTGAGAGAATCAATGGACAAAAAACTGCTTGATATTCTTGCCTGCCCGGTTTGTAAAGGCCCGCTGGTTTACCTGAAAAAACAGAATGAACTGGTGTGCAAGGCCGATAAACTGGCTTTTCCAGTCCGTGATGATATTCCTGTGATGCTGGAAGAAGAGGCGCGTCAGATTTCAAGTGACGAGAAAATAGACTGATTAATTGTTCTGCTCGTCAATCAGGTCGAGCATCAGGAAGATATCACTGAGTTCTGTTTTATCGCTACTCAGGACAGGAATACAGACCGTTTCCGGTACCCGGCGATGTCCATTTCCATGCTGATCCAGCTGGATATCTGAATCCTCGTACTGCAGCACCAGCGAGGGCCCGTCTTCGAGTACTTCGACTACCTGGCAGGGTTTATTGTTATGGCAGAGCTTGATGCCAATCATCCCCCTGAGCTGCTCCAGGCTGATGTCAATTTCTGACATTTTTTCTTCCCATGACTATGATAATTCCATTTACTATACGCCGTAAAAGTGGAATTTTGAAGTCATCGACAATGAAGAATCTGCTATGCTTTAGATACCGATTTCAATTTCTGCAAAGGGAGGAATTGAAGATGGACAGAGCAGCAGAAACGGCTCGTATCAACGACTTTGTCGAGCGAGGCAATTACCACGCCGCGATCAATATTTCGATTTCAGCCATGAATGAATGTCGGCGCCAGTCCGACCAGGAAGGGGTGAATTATTTTATCGAGCTGATTCGCTCGATTGTCGAGCGAATGCAGGCTGTATATGGAACACCGCTTTAAAACAGGGTGACTTCATAGAAGTCATCTCTCTCGGTACAGCCAAATCTTCAGGCATTATTCCATACAGGTTCTCTCCCTTCAGTACGGTCAAATCTTCAGGCAATATTCCATACAGGCCCTCTCCCTTCGGTACGGTCAAATCTTCAGGCAATATTCCATACAGGCTCCCTTCGGGAGAGGGTTGGGTGAGGGGATCTAATTTTCCAGGAAATCGTGATCGTCTTTTATTCAAGGTTCATGCGAATCGGCAAACGCTTTGCTCCCCAGTGACCAGGCTGGGCCTCGAAGACACCGGCAACCGGGGTTCCGCAGTTTTTACAACAGCCTTTTTCATCGAGGTTCCATTCTCCCAGCACATACCAGTCACGTTCTATCAGGCGGGCTCCACACTTATGGCACCAGGTGCTGTCTGCAGCCGGGTCATGAACATTACCCACATAGGCATAGCGTACGCCGGCTTTCATAGCAATTTCACGCGCCCGTTCCAGTGTGCTGATCGGTGTAGAAGGCACATCCATCATTTTGAAATCCGGGTGGAAGGCACTGAAGTGCATCGGCATGTCAGGCCCCAGATTTTCAACCACCCATTCACTCATTTCGGTGAGTTCCCGCTCAGAATCATTTTCCCCTGGAATGAGCAGGGTGGTGGTTTCGAGCCAGCAATCAGTTTCATGCTTGATGTATTTCAGGGTATCCAGCACCGGTTCAAGATGTGAGCCTGTGATCTTGTGATAAAAGCGCTCAGTAAAGGCTTTTAAATCGACATTGGCGGCATCCATCCACTGATAGAATTCTGCCCGGGGTTCTGGATTGACGTAACCCGCGGTAACCGCCACGGTGCGGATGTCTTTTTCCCGGCAGGCTTTGGCAACATCAATGGCATACTCATGGAAAATTACCGGATCGTTATAGGTAAAGGCCACGGAACGACAGCCATAATCTGCGGCGACGCGGGCGATCTTTTCGGGGCTGGCCGCATCGGCCAGGGTATCCATCTCACGGGACTTACTGATGTCCCAGTTCTGACAGAACTTGCAGGCCAGGTTACAACCTGCGGTGCCAAAGGAGAATACCGGGGTACCGGGCAGAAAATGATTGAGCGGTTTTTTCTCGATCGGATCGATACAGAAACCACTGGAACGTCCATAGGTGGTGAGAACAATTTCATTGTTCTGGTTTTCTCTGATAAAGCAGAGTCCCTGCTGGCCTTCATGCAGCTTGCACTCACGCGGACAGAGATCGCATTGAACCCGTCCATCATCAAGCAGATGCCAGTATTTTGTTTTCACCGTGGAAGATTCAATTTGACTCATTTTAATAACCCCTCTATTTATATGTAGTACATAATGGCGAAAAGTCACTATTGCAAGTAGGGAAATAGCCCCTATATTAAATAACAGGCTAAAAAGTAATAAATCGAGGAATATTTTATGGCTCGTGTAAGAGCAGCTGCTGTTGCCGGTATGTTTTATCCAGCAGAACACCGTGTTTTGCAGCAGGTAATCAATCAATATTTGCATCAGGCGGAATATGAGTCACATGGCCCGGTAAAAGCACTGGTAGTGCCGCATGCGGGCTATATTTATTCAGGGCCTGTGGCAGCAACGGCCTATAAGCAACTGTTACCTTATAAAAATGAAATCAAAAAGGTCGTGGTATTTGGACCGTCACACCGGGTAGCCTTTCATGGGCTTGCGGTGCCGGAAGCCGATATCTTTACTACGCCACTGGGTGATATTCGGGTTGATGCCTTTATGTTGAACAAGGTGGCCGATCTGCCGCAGGTAATTATTTCTGATCAACCTCATGCACAGGAGCATAGTGTTGAAGTACAGTTACCTTTCCTGCAACAGGTACTGGATGATTTTACGCTATTACCGATTGTAGTGGGCGAAGCTGATGCCGCGGATGTGGCCGAGGTAATCGAGCATCTATGGGATGATGAAACTCTGTTTGTGATCAGTACCGATCTCAGTCACTATCACGCCTATCAGGATGCAAGGCAAAGAGATGCTTCGACCAGTGAAGCGATTGAGCAGCTGAAACCTGAAATGATCGGTTACGAGGATGCCTGTGGTCGTAACGGGCTCAACGGTATGCTGGCTTTTGCGCGGCAACATCATTTACAGGTTGACCTGCTCGATTTGAGAAACTCGGGTGATACCGCTGGTGATAAAAGTCGGGTAGTGGGGTATGGTGCTTATGTCATCCATTGAGTTATCAGCGCAGGAAAAAGAACTTTGTCACCAGGTTGCCAGGCAATCGATTCAGCATGGGCTGGAAACGGGGCGTGCTCTGAAGGTGGATATCGATGATTTCCCGCCGGCACTGCAACGGCCGGCGGCAACATTTGTTACGCTACTTAAAAACGGGCAGCTGCGTGGTTGCATCGGGGCATTACAGGTCTATCAGCCCTTGATCCAGGATGTTGCCGAGCACGCCTATGCCGCAGCCTTTTCCGATCCTCGGTTTCCAGCTTTAAGCCAGGCTGAGTTTCCTTCACTGGATATTGAAATATCGGTACTGGGTGAACCTGAACCCATTTCTTTTCAGGATGAGGAAGATCTGCTCGAACAAATTCGTCCCGGCATCGATGGCCTTATTCTCGAGTATGGCTATAACCGGGGGACTTTTTTACCCACGGTCTGGGAAGAATTACCCGATAAACGTGACTTTCTTAATCACCTGAAAATGAAAGCAGGCTTGCCACAGCAGTGGTGGGATAATGCGGCAAAAGTCAGTCGGTATGAAACACTCACCTTTTAATATACCTGTATACCTTAATAAAATTATGTGCATATACCTGTTATTCCTGTCCTGGCAATCTATGCAGCCCGTTATGTAACTTTAGGTACACACTTAATTTTTCCTTTCATTTATATTGTGATCCGAATCACAAAGTTTCTTTAGCCATATGGCTACAGTTCTTTCAGATTCATATAAAACAGATAAATATTATTCATTGAAGAAATGAATAATAAAAGAATAATAATGTTTTGTCGTTCCGGTTCTTGGTGTTCCCTTTGTTAGCTGTCTGGTGATAAGGACCTGGTAAAACAATAATTT
>JALUTJ010000270.1 GCA_027057985.1 Chromatiales bacterium | reverse complement strand
CCAGTAACTGATCCGGGTTGAAAGGTTTTACTATCCAGCCGGTTGCACCAGCTGCCTTTCCCTGTTGTTTCTTGTCACCAGCACTTTCCGTGGTCAGCATTAACATGGGAGTAAACTTGAAATCGGGCAAGGCTCGTAATTCCTTGATCAGGGTTATCCCGTCCATGTTTGGCATATTGACGTCTGATATTACAAGATCAAATTTCTGAGTTTTGGCCTTATTCAAAGCATCAACACCATCGACCGCTTCAACCACATCATGCCCGGCACCCTTAAGGGTAAAAGACACCATCTGCCGCATTGAAGCAGAATCATCGACCGCTAAAATTTTTGCCATTTAAAAAATCTCCCAGCTCGTTACAGATAATTATTCAGCCATTAAGCTGCAGTATTTCATCCAGTCCGGTTAAACGTGCCGCTTCTTGCAACACTTCGCCGGGCTGCTGCCACTCAACGCTTATGTCATTCTCTTTTGCATAGTTCATAAAACTGGCCAGCACCTGCAAACAACTTGCATCTATACGGGAAAGATCGTTACCTGAGAGGTTTACCCGAGTACCAGCTTTGACTTCATCTTTTAGCTGACCATGCAGTTTGGCCGCAAATGAAATATCAAGCACTTCCCCAAGGTCAATCGTGGTTGCATCTGACATCGATGGTTCACCTTCTGTTGTATCGTCCACGGACTTTTTACTTTTGGTCCAGAATCCCATATTCAACACTCACTGTTTTGCATAGAGTCTGTCCAGCTACTCCAGCAAGGCGTTTAGCACCTTGCTGTTGTAGTAATCGTCCATTTACAAATAAGCTTTAATGTTTTTACCCGCTTTTCAAAAAGTTAAGTGGATTTAACATTTGCTAACATTCAGGCATAAGCGTCGAGCAAACGATCACTTACAATTCTTCTGGTTACTGTTACCGGTTCATCGATAACTTCTTCTGTGGCACCGGTGCTAAACCCGGGATTACCCTGATCGGCTGACTGCTGCGACTGGGCAAAAGACTCCTGCTGCACGTTGACATCACCGAGGGCAACACCACTATCGGCAAACATTTCACGAAGCCGTGGAACTGCGTTTTCCAGTGCATCTCGCACATTGGCATGAGGGCTGGTGATATTTACCGAGGCGACATCATTGGAAACCTTGATCTTGATATCCAGCGAACCCAGCTCAGGTGGATCAAGCCGAAGTTCTGCCGACTGGATATTCTGTCCAACCAGCATTTTCAGATTGCTACCGAGATTGGCTTCCCAGGCAGGCTGTCCCAGGTTGAGTGGTGCCAGCTGGGTTTGCGTTGCCGCGGAGTGCGTCACGCTGCCAAAGCCTGTTGCCGATAAAGCGGCGTTGAAAGTCGGCTGCATGTTCTGATTCTGGTTTGCAAAATCAGCCATATTAAGCAGTGCGTCATCAGCATTACCGGCAATAAGCTGGCTGGCCGCCAGCTGTGCAGAAAGATCTGCGCCTTTGAAACCCTCAGCCATGAGTTTACCCTGCTGCTGGTTCTGGGCAGTGAGCATCTGGAAATAGTCCTGGTTCAACAAGGCTGGCTGACGCGAACCCTGCAAAACGTCACTGATATTGGCAGCCGATGCGCTGGCTTTTGCGACACCGGGCTGAAGCGGATTTTGCTGATCCGGTATCACTAACATGGCCTGTAACAGGATGGCCTGTTCATCATCCGGCAAAGTTTTGCCATCCTCTGGCAAAGATTGTGACAGCATTTCTCCGAGCATATCCGCCAGTTGTTGCTGGCTCTGCTGTTCCATTGCATCGGGTTCTGACTCGACATACTGGGCAAAAACAGCTGTAAATCCACCCAGATCGGTATTTTCTGCTCCATCAGCGGCCATTTCATTGCTGACAGGCTTACTGGATTGACTGCCCTGTGGGCTTGCCACTGGCAGTGCCTGGATTGATTCGCTCATAGTATCCTCACTTTTTTATCACTATCCTGTGGATAAAGTAGCAAGGGTTGTGCCAACCATGAGTTAATGAAAAGAGAGGTTTGTATTAAATTACTTATTCTTTGAGGTTTTTATGCCAGTACTGGGTAGAAACAAACTCGTCATTGCGACGTTGTTCCTGGCGGTTTTGCAGCACCTGCTCCTGCTTGCGGTAACGCAGCATCACTTTTTCCATTACCTGGGTTTTCTTGCGCTCTTCATGCCAGTCTGCACGGCTGGCATTACAGGCTTCATTCACACGCTGAATCTGTCGTTTCTGTTCTTCGATTGCCGTTTCGAGCTGAGAAATAAATTTCTGATAACTCAGAACCTGGGTAATACTCATACCCTTACTCGCCTGCTGACTAAAGCGACGCCGGTAATCTTCATGGTACATCACGAGTTCATCCAGCCGCGCATGCTGATCATTGAGTTCACGCTGAATCTTGCCCAGGGTTTGTGCAGCAACATCCTCGCTTTGCTGTGCAAGACGATGCAGTGGTTTAAATCTTTCTGAGCGTTTTAATGCCATATCTGCTTATTTTTCCTGTTTTAAAAATTTGCCATAAGACTGGTATTTTCATTTTCTGCTGCACTCTGCTCAGCACTTTGCAGTAAACCCTGTAATTGCTCGATACTCTGTTGCCAGCTCACTGCTTCATTTCTGTCCTGGCGCAGGAAGGCCAGCTGGCTACTATGTAATCTTATCGACTCATCCACGTCCGGACTTGAGCCTTCTGCATAGGCGCCGACGCTGATCAGATCACGGTTTTGCTGATAAACCGAGTAAACCTGGCGGAATTTCTGCGCTGCATGCAGGTGCTCCTCGCTGACCACGGCATTCATGGCACGGCTGATCGAGGCTTCCACATCGATGGCTGGATAATGACCACTTTCTGCCAGTTCACGTGAAAGCACGATATGTCCATCGAGAATCGCACGCGCACTGTCAGCAATGGGATCCTGCTGATCATCGCCCTCGGTTAACACGGTATAGAATGCAGTGATCGAGCCGCCGCCTTTTTCACCATTACCCGCCCGCTCAACCAGTTGCGGCAACATGGCAAAGACCGAGGGTGGATAGCCCTTGGTGGCAGGAGGTTCACCGATGGCCAGCGCAATTTCCCGTTGCGCCTGGGCAAAACGCGTCAGTGAGTCCATCAGCAGTAAAACATTCCTGCCTTCATCTCTGAAGTGCTCGGCAATACTCGTGGCCTGGTAAGCCCCGTGCATACGCATCACCGGTGGTTGATCTGCGGGTACCGCAACCACTACGGCTCGAGCCATCCCTTCTTCACCAAGAATATCTTCGATAAATTCTTTTACTTCGCGGCCACGTTCACCAATCAGACCCACTACAATCACATCCGCTGCAGTGAACTTTGTCATCATCCCCAGTAACATACTTTTACCAACACCACTGCCGGCAAACAGGCCCATTCGCTGACCACGACCTACGGTAAACAGGCTGTTTATCGCACGCACACCGACATCCAGTGGCGTATCGATGGGTTGTCGTTTAAGCGGATTAACCGGCTCGGCGACCAGGGCTCGACTTTCACTGGTTACCAGTGGACCTTTGCCATCAATCGGCTGTCCACGCCCATCCAGTACGCGTCCAAGCAGGGCATCACCGACATGGGCTTCATAAATCTGGTTAGTTGGAATCACGGTGGCGTCGGGATGAATACCACGAATATTACCGGTTGGCATCAGGTAAAGTTTTTCACCGGCAAAGCCAACCACTTCGGCTTCTACCGGGTTATTTTCCTGGCTACTGACCAGGCAACGTGAACCGATGACGGCCTGGCAGCCAACGGCTTCGAGTGTCAGCCCGACCATACGATTGAGCCTGCCTTCGACGACCATCGATGATACATGCTGGCTGCGAGATTCGATATGCGACAGCTGGTTTTTCCACTGTGACTGGTGACGTTGACGCAGGCTGTTGATTATTTCATTCATCGGTTTCTCTTTCTCCACCGAGGAAAGTGGCAATAACACGGTTAAGACGCCCCTCAACAGTTGCATCGATGCGAGAGTTTTCACTGCTGACGATACAGCCACCACGGGTTAATAGCGGATCTTCGATAATCTTCCAGCGCATTTCTTCATCATCTTCATGCGCCTGAGTCACAGCAAAGGCATTGCGCACCAGCTCGGCATCTTCTGGATGGACATGCAGGCTAATCTTACGACTGCTGGCGGGTAATGACGACATGGCCTCGCGCACCACACCAACAATCTCACCTTCATGGGTTTTAATT
>JALUTJ010000269.1 GCA_027057985.1 Chromatiales bacterium | reverse complement strand
AAATTCTCACAAAATTCTGCTTCCCCTGATAAAGAAACTGATGTCGTGGATGAAGATCTGATACCGGTACTCACACCGATTGAAGATGAACCCGATATGCAGGATTTTGCCATGCTTAGTGCGGTGATCTCGGGGCGGGAACAAATCAATAATGAGGCACAACAACAGGAAATACATTTCAGTGCAGTTGATGAAGCGGCTGAAACCGGATCGGCTTCCCTGCTGATTGTCCTCAATATCATGTCACCTGCCGGTCATGTCTTTACCGGTGAAGGTGTTCATGCCGTCATGCAGTCTCAGGGACTGGTTCATGGTGAACATGACATCTATCATTTTATGCAGGATGGTACAGCGGTATTCAGTGTTGCCAATGCCATTGAACCGGGTTACTTCAATCCCAATGAACTGGCTCAGTTGACCACGCCCGGCCTGGCGATCTTTATGCAGTTGCCCGGGCCGATGGAATGTCGCAGCGCTTTTGATACCCTGATAGAAAAAGCGCGTAGTCTGAGTGATGCGCTCGGTGGTGAGCTCTGTGATGAGAACCGTAGTGCATTGACGCGCCAGACGATTTCCCACCTGCAGGAAAAACTGGACACATACCGACTACAGCAACAGGCCGCCTTGCGCCAGAAACACAGTTAACCCCGATATGGCAGATAAAAAAATCAGGCAACGTGTTGAATCACTGCGCGAACAGATCAATGCGCATAACTATGCCTATTACGTGCTGGATAACCCGGAAGTCACCGACAGTGAATATGATCGCCTGCTACGCGAACTGACCGAGCTGGAACAACAGTATCCAGAGCTGGTGACGCCGGATTCACCCACCCAGCGTGTGGGCGCAAAACCGCTTTCCGAGTTTGCCGAAGTGCAGCATGAAGTCCCCATGCTTTCACTGGGCAATGCGTTTAGTGAAGAGGATATGATCGATTTTGATCGGCGGGTACGGGAAGTTGCAGGCCAGAAGATTATCGACTATGCGGCTGAGCCCAAGCTGGATGGTCTTGCTATCAGCCTTTTATACCAGGACGGTGTACTTGTTCGTGCTGCGACCCGAGGTGATGGTCATAGCGGTGAAGATGTCACCCTTAATGTGCGCACCATACAGGCTATCCCTTTAAAGCTACGTGGCAGGGGTTATCCTCCTGTACTTGAAGTGCGCGGTGAAGTCGTTATGCCGAAAAGTGGTTTTGAAAAACTGAACCAGCAGCAAAAAGAAAAAGGCGAGAAAACCTTTGTTAACCCGCGTAATGCAGCTTCCGGTTCACTGCGCCAGCTCGATCCCAGAGTAACTGCAACACGACCGCTGTCTTTTTATAGCTATGGTATTGGGCTTATCGAAGGTTTTGCTATGCCCGATACCCATAGCAAGATGATGCAACAGCTAAAAGAGTGGGGCCTGCGCATCAACCCACAAAGCCGGGTGGTGCAGGGAGTTAAAGGCTGCATGGAATACTATCAGCAGCTGGCAAAGATTCGTAACGATCTTCCCGATGAGATCGACGGCATTGTCTACAAGGTCGATAATATTGCACTGCAGGAAAAACTCGGCTTTGTTTCCCGTGCTCCACGCTGGGCTATCGCCTACAAGTTCCCGGCACAGGAAGAAATGACCCGGCTACTTGCTATCGATATACAGGTCGGGCGAACTGGTGCCCTGACACCGGTGGCAAGGCTTGAGCCGGTATTTGTTGGCGGGGTTACAGTCAGTAATGCCACCTTGCATAACCAGGATGAAATCGATCGTCTTGATGTGCGAATTGGTGATACCGTGATCGTACGCCGAGCTGGTGATGTGATTCCACAGATAGTTTCGGTCGTTAAATCCAGGCGCAAGGGCAAGCCACGGCGTTATCATATCCCGGATAAGTGTCCGGTCTGTGGCTCTGCCGCGGTTCGCTATGATGATGAAGCTGTGACCTATTGTACTGGCGGTCTTTATTGCGAGGCACAACGTAAGGAAGCGATCAAGCACTTTGCCTCGCGCCGGGCTATGAATATCGATGGTCTGGGTGACAAGCTGGTAGAACAGCTTGTCGATGAAGGGCTGGTTAATCATGTTGATGATCTCTACAAGTTGACTGTAGGTCAACTTATGCAACTTGAACGTATGGGTAAGAAGTCAGCACAAAACCTGGTTGATGCCCTGCAGCAAAGTAAAAATACTACACTGGCACGTTTTATCTTCGCCCTTGGTATCCATAACGTGGGTGAAACCACGGCACAAACCCTGGCCAGTCACTTTTTAACACTGGATAACTTAATTAAAGCCACAGAAGAAGAACTTGTAGCGGTACCGGATATTGGGCCGGTGGTGGCGCAAAACGTGGTAACCTTTTTCAGACAACCGCATAACCGTGAAGTGATACAGCAGTTAATCGATGCCGGGATTCACTGGCCTGCTATCAAAGCCAGGAAACGGGATGAATTACCACTTGCCGGGAAAACTTTTGTCGTTACCGGTACTTTATCGAGCATGGGACGTAACGAGGCAAAAGCGGCTTTACAGGAACTCGGTGCAAAAGTCTCTTCGAGTGTTTCGAAGAAAACCGATTATGTGGTAGTAGGGGAGAATCCAGGCTCCAAGGCCAGTAAGGCGGAAGAATTGGGTATCGAGATACTTGAAGAAGCTGCTTTCCTTGAACTATTAAAAAAATATTCCTGACATTCAATAAACTTGCATCTAAGTGGAATGTACAGATAAAGCTTTGAGAAGTAGATATGAAATTCTGTAATAAGAGACCATTCAGCTATTGGCGATCAAGACACGCCGTGAATACATCCCTGCAGCCCACGGTCTTGATCGACAATAGCTTTCTGTCTCACACAGATTTTAGTTCAAAACTATCAGGTTTTTTCAATAACTATAAAGCAGGGCTCATTGCATGTATGTTTGTTTACCGCTATTCTTAATTGAATATAATTGAAGATGGAATTTAAAGAAAAATGCTATGGGTAGCTTTAATACAAAACTTGTCGATAAGCTTATTTGCAGTAAGCTGGAAGGTGAACTGGATGCCGAACTATCCAATAGCTGGATTGCGAGGCTGGAGGAATACGAGCAGCAGGCAGATACTACGTTGAACCGTTTTCATGATGTGCGTGATATCAACGCGGTGCACCTGAGTTTTGATGATCTCTGGGGACTGGCACAACGACGGATGCACACCTACGAGCATATGGGGCCAACACGCACGGTTTTTCTCGTTAGTACTCCACTAAATTATGGTATTGCCCGTATGTACCAGGCGCTGACCGACGGAACGCCCTTTCATATCGAGGTATTTTACTCCATGGAAGAAGCGTCTGAATTTCTGCAGCTTGAGCTTGAGTTTCTGCAAAATGCCTGCCTTTAAAACAGGACTTTCACTTGGCCGCTGAATTTTTGCAAATTAAAAACCTGGTCAAGCATTACCCCACGGTTAAAGCCGTCAATGGTATCAGCCTGAACCTGCAACAGGGCATCTGCTTTGGTCTACTGGGGCCTAATGGTGCAGGTAAGACCACCACGGTAGAAATTCTTGAAGGCATTAACAATGCCACCTCGGGTGAAATTCTTTATAAAGGCAGACCACCGGGTGAGCTGTTTCGTAATGAAGCCGGTATTATGTTCCAGTCCACCGCTCTGCAGGATTTTATTACGGTACGGGAAACACTGGAAATGTTCTCTGCCTTTTATCGGCAGCGGGCAAATCTCGATGAGTTGATTCAACGCTGTCATCTTGAAGAATACCTTGAACAGGATAATCGTCAGTTATCAGGTGGTCAGCGACAACGCCTGTTACTTGCGCTGGCGCTGGTTAATGATCCTGATATCGTATTTCTCGACGAGCCAACAACCGGGCTGGATCCACAGGCGCGACGGAACTTCTGGGACCTTGTCAATGATATAAAAAAGGAAGGTAAGACCATTATACTCACCACGCACTACATGGACGAGGCCTATATGCTGTGCGATGAAATAGCGATTATGGATCATGGTCGGATTATCGCCCAGGGTACACCGAAAGCACTGCTGGCGGAAACCTTTAATGATGTCATCTTACAGCTACCGCAGAGCGTGTTGCAGGGTATTGAACTGGGTGACTTTACGACACGTAAAATTGAAAACGTAATTGAAATTATTACCGACGATGTCAATGCCGTGATTGCATTTCTGATTGAAAATAATGTTTCACTCTCAAGTCTGCAAATCAGGGCACGTACCC
>JALUTJ010000268.1 GCA_027057985.1 Chromatiales bacterium | reverse complement strand
GCTGCTGTTGAAGAGCTGAAGAGCATGTCCAAGCCATGTACCGATGATAATTCTATTGCCCAGGTCGGTACTATCTCCGCCAACTCCGATAAAGAGATCGGTGACATTATTGCCGAAGCCATGGCTAAAGTCGGTAAGGAAGGTGTAATTACGGTTGAAGAAGGTTCCGGTTTCTCTAACGAGCTGGAAGTGGTTGAAGGTATGCAGTTTGATCGCGGTTATCTCTCACCTTACTTTGTTAACAACCAGCAAAACATGACAGCGGAAATGGATTCACCATTTATCCTGCTGCATGACAAGAAAATTTCCAATATCCGTGACCTGCTGCCTATCCTTGAAGGTGTGGCAAAAGCCGGTAAGCCATTACTGATTATTGCCGAAGATGTAGACGGTGAAGCACTGGCAACACTGGTTATCAATAACATGCGTGGCATCGTCAAGGTCGCTGCGGTTAAAGCCCCGGGCTTTGGTGACCGTCGCAAGGCCATGTTACAGGACCTGGCTATCCTTACCGGTGGTACCGTGATTTCTGAAGAAGTTGGCCTGTCACTGGAAAAAACATCTATCGAAGACCTGGGTTCAGCGAAGAAAGTCGTTGTCACCAAGGAAGAAACTACCATTATCGATGGTGCCGGTGCGGCGAAAGAAATCGAAGATCGCGTTACCCAGATTCGCGCACAGATGGAAGAAACTTCTTCTGACTATGATCGTGAAAAACTGCAGGAACGCGTTGCCAAGCTGGCCGGTGGTGTTGCCGTTATCAAGGTTGGCGCTGCAACTGAAGTTGAAATGAAAGAAAAGAAAGCCCGAGTAGAAGATGCCCTGCATGCAACCCGTGCTGCGGTTGAAGAAGGTATCGTGCCTGGTGGTGGTGTTGCCCTGATTCGGGTTTCTGATTCAATCAGGGATCTGAAAGGCGATAACCACGACCAGGATATCGGCGTCAATATTGCTCGTCGCGCCATGCAGGAGCCAATGCGTCAGATCGCCAGCAATGCCGGTGACGAAGCTTCTGTCGTTGTCAACAAGGTACTCGAAGGCAAGGATAACTTCGGTTATAACGCAGCCAATGCCGAATACGGTGACATGATCGAAATGGGTATCCTCGATCCAACCAAGGTAACCCGTTCCGCCTTACAGAATGCCGCTTCAGTGGCAGGCCTGATGATCACAACCGAAGCCATGGTTGCTGAACTGCCTGCAGATGAAGCGCCTGCGGCTGCGCCTGATATGGGTGGTATGGGAGGTATGGGCGGCATGATGTAAGGCTCGCCCTTTTACGCCAGAACGGTGTTGTGAAAATATATTTGAGTGCTCACGTACTTCTTGTACGCTCCGCGCTCAAATTATTTCCACGCCTTGTTCTGACGCAAAATGCCTGAGCCTTATGGCTCGGACTATCTCTAAGCTTAAAAGCCCTGCCAGGAATGGCAGGGCTTTTTTAGTTTGAGATCTCACGTACTTTATGTACGCTGCGCAATTCAAAACTTTTACGCCTTGTTCTACGAAAAAATCCCTCGGCATGATGTAAGGCTCGCCCTTTTACGCCAGAACGGCGTTGTGAAAATATATTTGAGTGCTCACGTACTTCTTGTACGCTCCGCGCTCAAATTATTTCCACGCCTTGTTCTGACGCAAAATGCCTGAGCCTTATGGCTCGGACTATCTCTAAGCTTAAAAGCCCTGCCAGAAATGGCAGGGCTTTTTTATGCCGTTTGCAGGTAGCGGAGCCGACAAATGCGGCTTCTGTGTCTTAAAATATTTATGTTATGCTTGATCCACTGCTAAAAACAATAAGGATAATAAAATGAAACTCTGGCCCTATTTTCTTGGTGCGTGGCTGCTTCTATCCGGGCTGGCTGCCATTGCTAATCTCTCGTTTAAATATGATGACATGGTGATGGGTGTACTTGCCCTGGTGGCGGGTGTACTGGTTATACTTCGCAGATAATTCAATTTAAAGGACAAGACAATGAAAGCACTTACTATGCAGGGGTTCCTGTTGCGCCTACTGTTTGCTTTTTTACTGGTGATGCTGACCTATAATCCCAGCGGTTATTCTTATGTTCACTGGTTACAGAAAAGTTTTTCCCATTTCGGGCCGTTACTGGGGTTGGCGGGAATCAGCCTGATTATCGGCTGGGTGATTTATATTCGTGCGACCCTGCGTTCGCTGGGGCTGGTGGGACTGATTCTTGCGGTCCTGTTTTTCGGCACCCTTATCTGGCTCTTTATCGACTGGGGCTGGCTCGGTCTGAACAATGTTACTGCGGTTAGCTGGGTTATTCTGGTATTGTTGTCTTTTGTACTGGCAATCGGCATTTCCTGGTCACATATCCGGCGTAAGCTATCCGGGCAGGTGGATACCGATATCGTCGATGAAGAATAAGCCACATAAAAAAATGCCATTACCTGTCGGCAATGGCATTTTAATCAAGAAAAGCCTGTTATATCAGGCTTTTTTTATGCGCTCGTAACCAAGCCAGGCAACAGCCAGCAGGATCAGTGCTAATTGCAGGCCGAGGCTCTCCTGGGTTGGGTAAACCCCGAGCAGGCTGATTTTTGGGAAGTTGATAATACTCATGGAGACTACACCGGCTTCCTGCAATGCGGCAATACCATTTCCAGCAAAGACAACCGCCATTACGTATAACAGCGCCGAGTTAATACGGAAGAATAACGAGATTGGCAGGCGAACGCTGAAGCGGAAAATCGCCCAGGCAACAAGTATCAGTAATATTACCGAGACAAGCAGGCCAAGGAGAATGGCGCTGTGGCCGTCAACCGTAGTTTGTAGCCAGAGTGTTTTATAGAACAGCACGGTTTCCAGCACTTCACGGTATACCGCAACAAAAGAAATAATGGTCAGGCTCCAGACCGTACCGGAGGTGACGCCGTGTAATTTGCTATGAATAAAGGCGCGCCATTTGTCTGCATGGGTGTGATTATGTAACCAGAAACCGACATAAACCAGCATGGCGGCCGCAAACAGGCCGGTAAAGCCTTCGGTGAGTTCACGGTTACTGCCACTAAAGTCAAACAGGTACTCTGCCACCAGCCAGGTAATAAAGCCCAGGGCGAGGGCACCAATCCAGCCGGCATGCATATAGGGCATAACATCCTTGCGTTCTGTCTTTGCAAGGAAGGCCATGATCGCGGCCAGTACCAGGATGGCTTCAAGGCCTTCACGCAACAGGATAAGCAGGGCACTGAAGAAAGCCATGCCAGAAGAAAGCTCGGTATTAGCCAGTTTGTTACCGGCTTCCTGCATCAGTAATTTTATCTCGTTAGCATGAAGCGTTACCGATTGCACATCTTTGCCCGCTTTTATCTCGGCACGCAGTAAACCCATTTCACGCTCAATGGTGTTTTTTAGCTCTGGTGCTGCATGCACCAGCGCCGCTTCAGCCAGTTCAAAACCTTCGAGGTAGGCATTAACCGCCAGTTCATAGGCCTGTTGCTGTCGGCCTTGCTGATAAGCGTTGATACTTTGCTGTAATTTTTCTTCGCTTACTTTTAGCGGTGGCTTTTTGCCGGTATCCAGCAGGGCCGGGTTATTACGCAGGTAAGCCAGTACCGCCACACCCTGTTCACCATGCCGGTTACGAATTTCATCCGGGGTAACGCTGCTGAGTTCCTTTGTGCTATTGATAATGCCAACGGCCTGGCCGCTTTGCCATAGTCGTTGTCCCTGTTGCAGTTCGTTCTGGGTGTGATAGAGGGTGCTGAGATAGAAGGCCAGGTTCCAGCGTTGCTGCTCGGAAAGGCTGGCGTAGGAGCTCATCGCGGTACCATCGACACCGAGGGTAATGGTGATAAACAGCGAATAGGGGCTACGTTGTCCCTGGCGTTCACGATCATGGAAATTGGTGGGAGCAGGGTCGAGTTTGGCTGCAGCGACACCATCACCAAAACCTGCTGCACCGTGACAACTGGTGCAGTTATTCGTAAACAGCCTGGCACCTTCTTTAATTGAAATGGTTTTGCGTGGCGTGGTAACAATCCGGTGGGCGCTGATAAGCTGTGTAGAGAGTTGCATGCTCAGTGTACGAATCCGCTTGCCTTCGGCGCGTTGTTCGATAGCCTGGATGAGTTTATCGGTCATTGCCTGCAGTTTGCTGTTAACGTCATTTTGCGGCAGCATAGCGAGCAGGGGTTTGAGGCGACGGGTAAACTCGATTTGTTCATTGTATTCAGCCCTGTTGATGACCTTGCCATTTTTCACCGTTGCCGGGTAATCCACTGCAACATAGTCGAGGATATGTAAAATCGACTGCGCTGGATTCTTGTCCGCAGGTAAGGTGGTGGCCTGGGTGGCAGTGATGCCGAGGGAGGCAATCATAAGAAAGGTGGCGAAAATGCGTTTGAACAACATACTGAGATTCCTGCTAAATTACAAATCTAAATGAGAATGATTATTATATAGAGTTATATTCTGCTACGTCAATGGTGGTATGCTTAAAAGATGCACATAATGGATGCAATCAAACAACTGCCGGCGCAGTTACAACAGCCCGTCGAGCAGCAATGGGAGCACCTTCTCACCGAGGGGGTTGATTTTTCCTCTTTTCCGGCAGACATCCAGGCCATGTTGCCCCGGGTCTGGGCCAGTTCCGAGTTCGTGATGCAAAGCTGCGTGCGTCATCCTGATATGTTGCAGGCGCTTGTGGCAAGTGGTGAATTACAAAAATCCCTGTCCTCAAATGATTTTTCCCACGCTATCGAAGCGGATATTGCTGATGAAACAGCCCTGTTTCGACATCTACGCCGGTTTCGACAGCGACAGATGCTGCGTATTCTGTGGCGGGATATCGCTGGCTGGGCCGATCTGCAGGAAACCATGGCTGATCTCTCGGCGCTGGCCGAAACCAGTATCAACTTTGCCCTTTGGCAACTTTACCAGTGGCTTGGCGCCGAGTATGGCACCCCCCGAAATGCACAGGGCGAGCCGCAGCAACTGGTAGTACTGGGCATGGGCAAGCTGGGTGCCTGGGAACTGAATGTCTCCTCCGATATCGACCTGATTTTTACCTTTGCCGAGGAAGGCCAGGTCGAAGGCGGGAAAAAGGAAATGATGAATTCCGAGTTTTTCACCCGCCTGGCGAAGAAACTGATCCAGGCGCTGGATCAGCAGACGGCCGATGGCTTTGTCTTCCGGGTAGATATGCGCCTGCGGCCTTTTGGCAAGGGCGGGCCGCTGGTCGCCAGCTTTAACAGCATGGAAAATTATTACCAGGTGCATGGTCGTAGCTGGGAACGCTATGCCATGGTCAAAGTGCGAGTGGTTGGCGGCGACTATGAGCAGGGCGAGGAACTGCTTAAGCGGCTGCGACCTTTCGTTTACCGGCGTTACCTCGACTACGGCGCCTACGAGTCACTGCGAGAACTCAAGGCCATGATCGCGCAGGAAGTCAAACGCAAGGGCATGGAAAACAACGTCAAGCTTGGAGCCGGCGGGATCCGCGAGATCGAGTTTATTGCCCAGGTGTTTCAGCTTATCCGCGGAGGTCGCGATTATGATCTACAGGATCGACGGCTGCAGGTGATTTTGCCACGGCTGGCAGAGAAAAAGCTATTGCCCGATTTCGTGGTAGAAGAATTACTGGCTGCCTATGTCTTTTTGCGCAATTCCGAGCACCGTATCCAGGGCTATCAGGACAAGCAGACTCATTTGCTGCCGGAAGATGAGACCGGTCGCCTGCGCCTGGCTTTCGCCATGGGATTTGATGACTGGGAGAGCTATTTTGCCGAGCTCAACCGACATCGCGAAAACGTGGCTGCGCATTTTGAGCAGGTTTTTGTGGCACCGCAGGCCGATGAGCCGGCACAGGCTGAAGCTGGTCAGGATCAGCAAACCGAGATCCAGCAGTTCGAGGCACTCTGGTATAACAAGCTAGATGCAGCCCATGCCGAACAGTTATTAAAAGCAAAGGGGTTTGTCGATCCGAGCTCGGCCATGCGCCAGCTGCAGATCCTGCACGGTAGTCGCCAGTATGCCGCGTTGAGCCGGCAGGCCCAGACTCGGCTGGACAGGCTGATGCCATTGCTGCTTGGTGCGCTGCAACAGGCCGATAATGTCGATGTGACTTTCGAGCGGGTGCTGGCACTGGTTTCGCATATTGCCCAGCGCTCTGTTTACCTTGCCCTGTTGCTGGAAAATCCCATGGTACTGTCACAGCTGATCAAGCTGTGTTCAGCAAGCCCGTGGATTGCCCGTTACCTGCAGCAATATCCTCTGTTGCTGGACGAGTTGATGGATCCGCGTAATCTTTACCAGCCCCCGGACAGGTCTGCGCTGGAAGAAGATATGCGCCAGCGCATGTCACAGGTGGATCGCAGTGATGTCGAGCAGGCAATGGATGTTCTGCGTCATTTCAAGCAGTCCAACGTACTGCGGGTGGCAGCAGCTGATATCGCCGAGGCGCTACCTTTGATGAAAGTGAGTGATCACCTCACCTGGATTGCCGAGGTCGTTCTGAGCGAGGCGCTGGAGCAGGCCTGGCAGCACCTTGCTGGTCGCCATGGTGTGCCGCAGTGCGCGTCGGGACAGGACAAGGGGTTCGTGATCGTCGGTTATGGCAAGCTGGGTGGCTATGAGCTGGGTTATAGCTCGGACCTGGACATGGTGTTCCTGCATGGTTGTGACAACCTGCATCAGGAAACCATGGCCGATGAAAACGCGGGGCAGCGCCCCCTGCTGGTGCCGGTGTTCTTTGCCCGACTGGGGCAGCGTATTATTCACCTTTTGACCACCCATACCCCGGCCGGGGTGCTGTACGAAGCCGATATGCGTCTGCGGCCAGACGGGGCATCCGGCCTGCTGGTCACCAATCTCGGGGCTTACCGCGATTACCAGCTCAACAAGGCCTGGCTATGGGAACACCAGGCCCTGGTGCGGGCACGGGTGGTGGCCGGCGATCCCGAGGTGGCGGCACAGTTTGCGGAGATTCGTCGAGCGATACTGAGCCAGCCACGAGACCTGCCCACGCTGAGAAAAGAAGTGCTGGCGATGCGCCAGAAGATGCGCGAGTCGTTGTGCAGGGAAAAAAGTGGCCAGTTTGATTTGAAACAGGGCCGTGGAGGTATCGTTGATATCGAATTTATGGTGCAATACGGGGTTCTGGCATGGGCAAAGGATACGCCGGATTTACTGGCCTATACCGATAATATCAACCTGCTAAAATCACTTGCCGCCGCAGGATATCTGCAGCAGCAAGAGGCTGAAATATTAAGTGAAGCTTACCGGACTTTTCGTGCCAGATTGCATAAAATGGCGCTTCAGGAACAATCCAGACTGGTGGATGCTGAAGAATACCGTGAATTATCGACAGCCGTTCAGCAAATATGGCAGAGCTGGCTGGAAAACAAAAATGAAGTGGAGAAAGAATAATGTCGATGGCTGACCGAGATGGTTTAATTTGGCTCGATGGTGAGATGGTGCCCTGGCGCGAGGCGAAAGTGCACGTGCTGACCCATACCCTGCACTATGGTACCGGGGTATTCGAGGGGGTGCGGGCCTATCATGCCGATCAGGGAACCGCCATTTTCCGCCTTCAGGACCACACCGACCGCCTGTTCCGATCAGCGCATATCCTGGGCATGAATATTCCTTACGATAAGGACACGCTTAACGAGGTGCAGAAGCAGATCGTGCGTGAGAATAATCTCGATTCGGCCTACCTGCGTCCAATGTGTTTCTTTGGTTCCGAAGGCATTGGCCTGCGAGCAGATAACCTGAAGGTGCATGTCATGGTCGCGGGCTGGGAGTGGGGTGCCTATCTTGGTGCCGAAGCACTGGAGCAGGGGATTCGTATCCGCACCTCTTCCTATACCCGCCACCATGTCAATATCACCATGTGCAAGGCGAAAGCCAATGGCAACTATATGAACTCGACACTGGCATTACAGGAAGCCCTGCGTGATGGTTATGATGAGGCACTGTTGCTGGATGTGGACGGTTTCGTTGCCGAGGGCAGCGGTGAGAATATCTTTATCGTTCGCAATGGCATTATCTATACCCCGGATCTGACCTCGGCACTTGAAGGCATTACCCGTGAGACCATCGTTACCCTGGCCGAAGAATTTGGCTATGAGGTACGCGAAAAACGCATTACTCGTGATGAAGTTTATGTTGCAGATGAAGCCTTCTTTACCGGTACCGCGGCCGAGGTAACGCCGATTCGTGAACTCGATGGCCGTCAGATTGGCAGCGGGGCACGCGGGCCGATTACCGAAAAGCTACAGAAGAAATACTTTGATCTGGTTCATGGTCGTGTTGCCGAGCACATGGACTGGTTAACCCAGGTAAAATAAAAATCAATAAGGCAAGATAAAGGGGAAAGAGTCAATGGCACAAGTGGTTAATGCAAACACAAAACCGTTACAGTCAAACGCGGTCAAACGCTACGAGGTTACACGCAAGGACTTACCCCTGCACTGCCCGATGCCGAACATGACATTATGGAATTCCCATCCCCGGGTGTATCTGCCGATTGAAGAAAGCGGTGAAGCACGTTGCCCTTACTGCGGTGCGGTTTATATTCTTAAAGATCGCTAAGCATGAAGATTGAATTACCATCCCTGTCCTCTGCCAGTGTGCTGGTCGTGGGTGATCTGATGCTGGACCGTTACTGGCACGGTGATACTTCGCGTATTTCGCCCGAAGCACCGGTGCCGGTGGTGCGCGTGGGTGAGTCCGAAGAACGCGCCGGGGGTGCCGGTAATGTTGCTCTTAATATCGCGGCCCTGGGTGGCAAGGTGTCACTGCTGGGTTATACCGGTGATGATGAACCCTGCTCGGCACTGGAAAAGCTGCTGCAGGCGGAAGGCATTAACTGTTACTTCGACAAGCTACCCGGTGTGGCGACCATTACCAAGTTACGTGTCTTAAGTCGGCACCAGCAATTGATTCGTCTTGATTTTGAAGATGGCTTTGCCGGGCAACAGGCTGATAACCTTCTAAAAACTTTTTCGCAACAACTCGATAATGCGGGTGTGGTGGTGCTATCCGATTATGGCAAGGGCACACTCGAACAGGTGCAGGCCTATATCCAGCAGGCGTGCAAGCACAATACTCCAGTACTGGTGGATCCCAAGGGTACCGATTTTTCCCGTTACCGGGGTGCGACCCTGATTACCCCGAATATGCACGAGTTCGAAGGTGTAGTCGGGAGTTGTACCGATGATGAGGACATTGTTTCTCGCGGCCAGGCACTGATGCAGGAGCTGGATTTACAGGCTTTATTGATTACCCGCAGTGAACGCGGCATGACACTATTACAAAAAGATATGCCAGCGGTGCACCTGCCGACCCGGGCGCGGGAAGTGTTTGATGTTACCGGTGCCGGCGATACCGTGATCTCGGTACTGGCGGCGGCACTGGCCGCGGGAGAAACACTGGCCGATGCCACTGCACTGGCCAACCTTGCTGCGGGCATCGTCGTCAGTAAGCTGGGTACGGCCACGGTCAGCATGGATGAGCTGCGTCGTGCCATTCGTGAACAACACGCTATCCAGCGTGGCGTGGTGGATGAAGATACCTTGCTTAAACTGGTGCAGGAAGCTCACGAACACGGGGAAAGCGTGGTCATGACCAATGGCTGTTTCGATATTCTGCATGCCGGGCATGTCGCTTATCTTGAGCAGGCCGGTGAGCTGGGTGATCGTCTTATCGTCGCGGTAAATGATGATGATTCGGTTCGTCGTCTCAAGGGCGAAGAGCGTCCTGTAAATACTCTGGAAAAACGCATGCGCATGCTGGCGGCACTGGAGTGTGTGGACTGGGTGGTGCCTTTTTACGAGGACACCCCCACCCGTCAGATCTGTCGTCTGCAACCGGATATCCTGGTCAAAGGCGGAGACAATGATCCCGACAAAATCCCGGGGGGAGACTGCGTACGTGAAGCAGGAGGCGAGGTTAAGGTACTGACCTATATTGATGGGGTTTCAACCACGGGCATTATCAGCACCATTCGTGAGTCGGAAAAGAAATTTAAAAATAAAAACTGAGTAACAGGCAGATTAGCCGGGCCTTTCGCCACAATACAATGATGAATCAGTCAACAGAGAATAATAACCGGCTTGATGTTGATATCGTGATTTTTGGCGGTGGTGTGGCTGGATTGTGGTTACTGTCACGGCTGCGCCAGGCCGGTTACCAGACCCTGTTGCTGGAAAAAAATGCCCTCGGTGCTGGCCAGACCCGCTTTTCGCAGGGCATTATCCACGGTGGTACCAAGTATGCGCTGACCGGTAAGCTGACCGCCTCTTCTGAATCCATTTTCGATATGCCACGTATCTGGCGTGACTGCCTGCAGGGTCGGGGTGAAGTCGATCTGCAAGAGGTAAAGGTGCTATCGGAGTACCAGTATATGTGGTCAACGCCCGGGCTGATTTCTCGCCTTGCCGGTTTTTTCACCAGCCGTATCGTACGCGGTCGCATGCAGTTATTAAAAAAAGATCAGTACCCGGCGCTGTTCCGGCATAAAAAATTCCATGGCAAGGTTTACCGGCTGGATGAGCCAGTACTGGATGCCGGAAGCATCATTCTTGCCCTGGCAGAGCCCAACCTTGAAGCCACGCTGCAATATAGCTCGCTGCATCAGTTTTCACCTCAGAACATGGAAGTGACAGATAACAACGGAACTCGCTGGCAGATAAGCTGCCAGCAAACCATATTGACTGCGGGTGAGGGCAATGCAGCTCTGTTGCAAATGCTGGGACGGCAACAGCCGGAAATGCAGGTAAGACCGTTACAGATGGTCATGGTACGCGGTGGCCTGCCGGAAAAAATTTATGCCCATTGTCTGGGAGCCAGTTCCAATCCAAGAATCACCATCACCAGCCATGAGGATGATAAAGGTAATATCGTCTGGTACCTTGGAGGGCAACTGGCTGAAGAAGGTGTACAGCGTAGTGAGCAGGAACAGATTCAAAAAGCAAAAAAAGAACTGCATAGCCTGATGCCCTGGCTGGATATTTCAGTGCTGCGGTGGGCAACCTTATGGATTAACCGTGCCGAGGTGAAACAGGCCGATGGTTCACGCCCGGCCAGTTCGTTTTGCATGGAAGAAGATCATATTATTACCGCGTGGCCAACCAAGCTGGCTTTAACGCCGGGGCTGGCAGCGGATATCATGCAGTTGCTCGAAGAGAAGAACGTGAGCAAAAGCGGTGTCAAGGCACTGCATGGTTTTACAAACGCAAGCATCGCCACTTTACCGTGGCAGGAAGAAGATAAATGGAAAAACTAGAAAAACGTGCACTGGGCTCAACCGGTATCGATGTCAGTGTGCTGGGACTGGGAACCGTTAAGCTGGGACGAGACCAGGAAGTAAAATACCCGCGTGGATTTACCATTCCCGGGGATGACGAGGTACGTGACCTGCTTGCGCTTGCCCGTGACCTTGGGATTAACTTCATTGATACCGCACCGGCATATGGTAATAGCGAAGAACGGCTGGGACAGTTGATGCAAAACCCGAATGACTGGGTGATTATGACCAAGGTGGGTGAAATTTTTGAAAACGGTCAGTCGCGTTTTGATTTTTCTGCTGCCCATACCCGCATGAGTGTGGAACGCAGCCTGACAAGATTAAAGCGGGATGTGCTGGACATGGTGCTGGTGCATTCCAGTGGCGATGATATGCATATCATCGAACATGAAGGTGCACTGGAAGAGCTGGATAAACTCAAACAACAGGGCTTGATCCGTTCCTATGGTATGTCCACCAAGACGGTCGAAGGTGGCATGTGGATTGTCGAGAATACAGACGTGGTGATGGCAACCCTGAACCTGAGTGACGACCATGATGTCCCGGTGATTGCTCGCGCGCATGAATTAAATAAAGGCGTGGTCATAAAAAAAGGGCTGCAAAGTGGCCATGCCGATAAATCGGCAGGAGGTAGCGGGGTAGAGCAGGCCTTTGAATATATCTTTAGCCATGCGGGTGTAAGTAGTGCGATAGTTGGCACCATCAACCCGGCGCACCTGCAACAGAATGTTGAAATTGTTAACCGGGTCTGTGGGTAAACTGTTATCGTGAGAAAGAGCGAACAGATACTGCTAGCTGGCCCCGCCTGGGTGGGCGACATGGTTATGGCGCAGAGTCTGTTAAAGACTCTGAAGCAAAGACCGCACCCGGTTGAGATTGATGTACTGGCTCCAGCCTGGTCCAACCCGGTGCTGGCACGGATGCCAGAAGTACGTAATATCATCAATCTGCCTGTGGGGCATGGGGAGTTTGGCTTGCTACAACGTTACCGTCTGGGAAAGTCATTGCGAGACAGGCATTATGATCAGGCCATTATCACGCCGCGCTCTTTCAAATCGGCACTGGTGCCTTTTTTTGC
>JALUTJ010000267.1 GCA_027057985.1 Chromatiales bacterium | reverse complement strand
GCACCAAAAGAACGTACCGACGAGACTTTGATACCCGGCGTGGTCTTGGGCATGACAATTAGGGACTTTAGCCCCATGCGGCTGGCTGCCAGTGCCACCCCCTGGGCATGATTGCCAGCCGAAGCAGTAATCACCCCCTTTTGCTTTTCTGCCTCGGTGAGACTGGCCATCTTGTTATAGGCGCCGCGCAACTTGAAGGAATACACGGGCTGCAAATCCTCGCGCTTGATCCAGACATCGTTCTGTAGCGAGCGCGACAGGCCCTTCACCTTTTCCAGTGGTGTTTTTATCGCAACGTCGTAAACCGCAGCCTGTTCAATCTGTTTTTTATAGTCTGTTGTCATTTTGTTCTGATTTATGCTGTTTTCAGGCTTCCTTATACCACGTTCCAGCCGTATTGAATAAGACCGGGGCGCTTTAATTTGCCCAATAGTGGCTTATAAATGCGTTACTGAATATAATACGGCCTCATTTATCCGCGAGCGAATGGCAGGAGAAAAATATGACCCAAGATGAAATGAAAAAAGCAGTCGCACAAGCTGCCATCGAGTATGTTGAAGCCGGTACAATTGTCGGCGTGGGCACGGGTTCCACCGCAAACTTTTTTATCGATGAACTGGCAAAGATCAAGCACAAGATCGAAGGCACCGTGGCCAGCTCCGAAGCCAGTGCAGAGCGCCTGCGCGGTCATGGTATCGAAGTATTCGACCTCAATAATGTCAGTGAAATCGCGGTTTATATCGATGGCGCCGATGAGTCAAACAAGTTCCTGCACCTGGTAAAAGGGGGTGGTGGCGCACTGACCCGGGAAAAGATCGTTGCCGCGGCGAGTAAAAAGTTTGTCTGCATTGCCGATGAAACCAAGCTGGTGGATGTAATGGGCAAATTCCCGTTACCGATCGAAGTTATCCCCATGGCGCGTTCCCTGGTCGCACGCGAAATTATCAAGCAGATCGGTGGTGAACCGGTACTGCGTGAAGGTTTCACTACCGATAATGGCAATATTATTCTCGACGTGCATAACCTGGAAATCATGGAACCAACGAAGATGGAACAAACGCTGAACAATATCACCGGTGTCGTAACCAATGGCCTGTTTGCCATGCGTCCGGCCGATGTGTTGCTGCTGGGCACAGCAGAAGGCGTAAAAACCATTACCTGAGTTATCGATTCCGCTAGGCCTGATCCGGCCTACACCACCGTAGGTTGGCTCAAGGAGTAAAGCGACGGAGCCAACAGAAATGAACTGAACTGACCTATATATATCCCCTCATCCCTGCCTTCTCCCTTAGGGAGAAGGTGATTATTATCCTACAGCAAGACGCTTTCTATACCGCCTTTTTTTACTTTCTCGACAAAGGCGGTATCCCAGTTCTCTCCCAGCATTCGCCGCGCCAGGGCGATAACAATATACTCGGTTTGCAGGCCGGTATCATTTTCATAACGTGACAAACCCTGCTGGCAGGCCGGACAGGATGTCAGCAGGCGTATATTATTGTCCTTCACCTTGAGTTCACCGCTTAACTGCTGGATACCTTTTTGTAACTCAGCCTGCTTACGGTAACGTATCTGTGTTGAAATATCCGGTCGGCTCACCGACAGGGTTCCGGCTTCACCACAACAGCGTTCACTGAGTAACACATCCTGCCCCAGCAGGGTTTCTGCCACTCGCACCGGGTTATGTTTTTTCATCGGCGTATGACAGGGATCATGGTACATGTACTGCGTATCTTCGCTGGCATCGGTACGAATCCCCTTTTCCATCAGGTATTCATGTATATCCAGCAGGCGGCATCCGGGAAAGATTTTGTCGAACTGGTATTGCAGCAGTTGATCCATGCAGGTACCACAGGAAACGATCACGGTTTTGATATCCATGTAGTTCAGGGTATTGGCCACCCGATGGAACAGTACCTGGTTATCCACCGCGATCGCCTGGCCTTTTTCAGCATCACCACTGGCACGTTGTGGATAACCACAGCAGAGATAACCCGGTGGTAACACGGTCTGGGCACCGGCTTCGTAGAGCATGGCCAGGGTTGCCAGCCCGACATCACTGAACAGTCGTTCCGAGCCACAGCCAGGAAAATAAAACACCGCATCGGAATCATCACTGACTTTACTGCTATCACGAATTATCGGAATGACCTTGTCATCTTCAATCTGTAACAGGGCGCGTGTGGTTTGCTTTGGCACGCTGGCCGGCATTGGTTTACGCACAAAATGTACCATCTGCTGCGAGGTGCGGGTCAGGCCCGTGGTCGAAGCCGGCTGACGGTTTTTAATCAGATGCAGACGGCGCACCAGTCCAGCAGCAAAACGCTGTGCCCGGTAACCCCATTCAATCATGGCCTTGCGCATCAGACGGATACTGCGCGGATCGGTGATATTAAGGAACTGCATCGACAGCCAGCTACCAGGGTTAAATCGCTTTTCACCCTTGTTTTTAAGGATGGTGCGCATGGTAATGGAAACATCACCAAAGTCGATATTCACCGGGCAGGGTGTCAGACACTTATGACACACGGTACAGTGATCGGCAACATCATTCATTTCTTCAAAGTGGCGCAGGGAGACACCACGTCGGGTCTGCTCCTCATAAAGGAAGGCCTCGATAATCAGACCTGAAGCCAGAATCTTGTTACGTGGTGAATACAGCAGATTGGCGCGCGGGATATGTGTATTACATTCAGGCTTACACTTGCCACAACGCAGGCAGTCCTTGATCATCGTATTGAGTTCACCCAGTTCACTGGCTTCGAGAATGAGGGCTTCCTGCTCGACCAGTCGCAGTGACGGCGTATAGGCGTTGTCCAGCCCGCTTTCAGAAATCAGCTTGCCGGGATTGAACAGGTTGGCCGGGTCCACTTCCTGCTTGTAGGCCGCAAAGGCCTGCTTCACTTCGGTAGAAAGGAACTGCATCTTTGTAATGCCAATACCGTGCTCACCGGAAATCACGCCACCCAGGCTCTCGGCCAGTTTCATAATCCGGGCGACGACCTTATCAGCCTCGTGCATCATGGCATAGTCATTGGAATACACCGGGATATTGGTATGCACATTACCATCACCGGCATGCATATGGGTGGCGACGAACAGGCGCGAGGAACGTATCTCGGTGTGAATCTCATCGAGTTTACTGCGTACCCCCTCCATGTCATGACCGGCAAAAATATCTTTTAACGGCTGTTCTATCGAGCGACGATAAGAGATACGCAGCTCGCGACGCTGCAGCAGGGTAAACAGGGTATCACTTTCCCCAACCTGTTCGCGTGTTTCCTCGTTCAGCAGTTCAAGATGCCTGCTTGCCGGCTCATCGATTTTTTCCAGTATCTGTTTCCAGCAATCATAAACCTGTTGCAGGTGCGCACAGGCGGCTTTTACCTTGGCCTCGATAATTGCCTTATGTTCATCGCTTTCACTGTAGTCCGGCACCTGCCCGGCGGCCATGGTGTACAGCTCCGGCATATCGCCCTGCAGATATTCCTTTACCTTCTCGATCATCTGCAGCTTGTTCTGCGTCGATAGCTCGATATTGATACGCTCGATGCCATCGTTATAGTCCGACAGGCGTGGCAGTGGAATCACTACGTCTTCATTGATTTTAAAGGCATTGGTATGCGCGGCAATGGCGGCGGTACGGGCACGATCGGCCCAGAACTGCTTACGAGCTTCACTACTGACTGCGATAAAACCTTCGGCCTCGCGGGCATTAGCCATGCGCACCACTTCCGAGGCCGCACTGGCCACAGCCTGCTCGTCATCCCCGGCAATATCCACCAGCAATACCATCTTTGGCAGATCGCGTCGTGCCGCCTTGGTGGTATAGTCCACCGCTTTGACATAACGCTCATCGAGGTGTTCCATCCCGGCAAGCTGTACATTCGCCAGGCCATCGAGGTAGTCCTTGGTTTCGGTAATGGCCGGTACTGCCCTGTGCAGATCCGCCGCAAAGAACTCCAGGCACACGGTACGAATGTACTTTGGCATGGTATGCAGGATAAACACCGCCGAGGTGATAATGCCATCGCAGCCTTCTTTCTGTATGCCGGGTAGGCCGCCGAGAAACTTGTTGGTGACATCCTTGCCCAGCCCCTGCTTGCGCAGTTGCGCACCCGGTATTTTTAAAATTCGCGGCTCATCGAGGCGGTTAATACCACTGCTATCATAGCGGCTAAGACGAAACGTGGCTGTTTCCACTTCGTGAATCTTGCCAAGGTTATGATCCAGGCGTTCGACTTCGAGCCAGCTGTGATCCG
>JALUTJ010000266.1:3024-4265 GCA_027057985.1 Chromatiales bacterium | reverse complement strand
ATAATAACTAATAGCTATAGATATCTATTTATTAATCTCAAGATTACTCACCCACTCTTTCTGCTCAGCTAAACGCGCATTAAAATACTCTCCTTCCTGATCAAGAATTTGTTCAATTTCCTGATTCGATTCAGGATCATTAGCCTTAACCGTCACCAGCCCATCCAGGTCATATGCCAGAGTTACTTCAATTGGGTAATTTTTCCGTGGGCTTTGTATTGGGCCAAATGCAAAATATCCAAGGCTTTTTTCTTCTACACCCGGTGCTCGTTGTTGTACTACCTCAATCACCATACGAGTCTGATCTGCCCGGGTAGTATAAAAAGTCATGTTTTCTTTTGCTGGAATAAGTGAATTTCGATGAATTAAGACTTCAACAACAGGCTGTCCAGTTTGTTTGTCAGCAACACGTACCCCAAGATCATAAGCACTGATTTGCTGTAACTGTGTATCACACTGTTGACCCAATAATTGTTTCCGATGCTGTTCTGCAAGCAACGCCGCGCCATATGCAACCGCCTGATGAGGTTGTTTACAGACAATTTCATTCCGACTTTTCTGACTGGCCAGAGCAATTTTTTTCTCCACCAGTGGCAGCAAAGACGAGCCGCCGGTAAGTAAAATACGATCCACCAACGCCCATTCCAGACCGACACTTTTTAAACACTGCTCAGAGACTTCAAGTGTCTCATCTATCAAATTTTCGATCATTTTTTCAAATTGATTGCGCGTAATTATAAAATCCAGTGTACGACCAGCCAGCAACAGTGTTTTACGTACCTGTTCACGGCCAGGTTTAGCCAGTTTCAGTTTGGTTTCAGTGGCAAAATGACGTAAGCGAGCAGCAGAAGCTGTATCATCCATCGGATTAAAGCCATGCTGACGATTAAATTCATCTGTCACCTGTTTTATGATCACTTCATCCACTTCCTTGCCACCTGGCAGGTTATTGCCCTCGGTAGCAAGTGCATAAAGACCATCGGGTGAAGACTGCAATAGTGTCGCATCAAAAGTCCCACCACCGAGATCATAAACAAACAAAGTCTGCTCTTTATTACCCTCAGAAAAACCATAATAGGTGGCTGCCGCAATGGGCTCTTCTAATAGTTGTGGACAAGGCAATCCCGCCAGTAATGCTGCATTACGTGTAGCACGCCGTTGCTCATCATTAAAATTGGCGGGCACAGTAATAATCACTCCCCCCACATCTTCATGCACAAACGCCTGCACGTCATCCAGCA
>JALUTJ010000266.1:0-3014 GCA_027057985.1 Chromatiales bacterium | reverse complement strand
TGACCATTCCCTGCCAAGATGATCGGTATAAACAACCTCATTATTTCCCATTGATAACTTGATAAACCGAGCAACTTCATGCCCAGGTTCGTCTTCGAGTAATTCTTCCAGAACATGGCCAACAAAACAGCCTTCAGATCCAATATGTACTACACTGGGTGTGCGAAATTCATTTGCGTCATGATAATCAGGAAAGAGCGTAGGTACCCCCTGCGGGTTTACATAGCTAACAATAGAAAATGTTGTGCCAAGATCGATACCGAGATAAATCATAATACTATTATCAGATATTGTTTAAGCAGAAACAAGCAACCAAATCAAATGAACCTCAGTTCAGCACTGCTCACCAGAAGCAATTTACTTTATCTATTCTATGATTGACTTTCATCCAGTTTCAGAAAAACGGCATAGCACAGCCAAATTTTGTCAGTCTACTTCGACTTTTCAACCCACTCTGACATAAGTTTTTTAATCTGGGTCTGGTACTTTACACCTTCAACCTCACACTTTGCCCGAAAAAGGGTTAGCAAATCATCTGCCACCTTTAAACTAATCAACCTGGATTTTGAGGCTGGTGCGTATTTAGCAGACTGCATTAAACGAAATTGCTCCAGGTAATGAAGTATTTGTTCTGTACTGGCTTTGCGAGACTGCTCAAGATAATCTTTATCAAAATACTGAACGGCTTTCATAGCAACATCTCCAGTGCTTTAACGTCTTCCAGGTCCTGGGCGCGTGCAGACTGCTTTTTCATTTCAATCAATGCCTCAATACTGGCCAACGTAATGGAAAAACCAGCCGCTTTTTTGCTTACTGTCATCATTTTGTCGGCATCGTGGGTAATAATAATATCCACCATTTCTAACGGGTTGGATTCATTAACAAACGCCCATGCAACAAGGTTTCTTTTTTCAATGTATTCACGACGATAATTAAAAACCTCTTCGGCTGATACAGGTAAACGTGACACCAGCCCTATTTCATTCATTGCTTGCTCTAACGCTAAAAACTGTGTTTTATCTAAAGCAATAACAAAATCCAAATCAACCGTACCCCGTACCGCACCATGCAAGGCCACGGCATAGCCACCCACCAACGCATAACGGATATTTTGCTTTTCCAGGGCTTTAATCACTTTTTGCAGGAACATAACCCAAGTATATACCAGTATATACCTTAAGCAAACCAAAAGTGATTACCAGCGGTAACGCAAGGAGATTTTAGAGGAAATTGCGTTCTGACCCTGGGTAATCCCCCCGAAAAATAACAGGAGTAAAAGTAGAGAATTTTTGTACACTGAAGACAGAGGTTCTCAATGAAAAAATCACGATATACAGACAGCCAGATACTGGCCATCCTGAAACAAAATGAAGCAGGCGAAAAAGTTGCCGACCTGTGCCGTGAACATGGCATGAGCGATGCCACATTCTACAAATGGCGTGCAAAATTCGGAAGCATGGATGCTTCGTTAATGAAGCGCTTGAGGGAACTGGAAGAGGAAAACCGTCGGCTCAAGAAAATGTATGCCGAAGAGCGCCTGGTAGCGGAGATACGCAAAGAAGCACTCGAGGGAAAGCTGTAAGGCCATCTGACAGGAGAGAGATGGCCAGATCAGCCAGGGAACGGCACAACGTGAGTATCCGTGTAGCCAGCAGGGCGCTGGGTATCAGTGAAACCTGCTACCGGTACCAACCCAGGCTCAGCGATGAAAACACCATGATTGCCGATTGGCTGGTACGGCTCACGCACAACTGGAAAGACTGGGGTTTTGGCCTGTGCTTCCTATACCTGCGCAACGTCAAAGGTTTTGGCTGGAATCACAAGCGTGTGTATCGCATCTACCGTGAGCTGGAGCTGAATTTACGGATCAAACCCAAGAAACGGATCATCAGGGAAAAGCCTGAACCGCTAACAATCCCGGAAGCAATCAACGAATGCTGGTCGATGGATTTTATGCATGATACATTGACAGACGGTCGTGCATTCCGGCTATTTAACGTACTTGATGATTTTAATCGTGAAAGTCTGGGCATCGAAGCGGACTTCTCATTGCCAGCGGAACGGGTAGTCCGCAGTCTGGATCAGGTTATCGAGTGGCGCGGCAGACCCAAAACGATTCGCTGCGACAATGGTCCGGAATATATCAGTACGGCTGTGACCCAGTGGGCTGAGCAGCGAGGAATACGGCTGGAATATATACAGCCCGGGAAACCACAGCAGAATGCTTACATTGAACGGTATAATCGGACAGTAAGTTACGCCTGGCTCAGCCAGTATTTGTTCGAAACAATCGATGAGGTAAGAGAATTTGCTACCCACTGGTTGTGGTCTTGCAACAACGAAAGACCCAACATGGCGCCAGGTGGTATCACGCCGATGCAGAAACTTGCATTGGCAGCATGACCCTCTAACTTTTGAATCCGGTTAAAAATGGGGGGATTACAGTATCAGATGGTGCAGAGTATGAGTCGACGAGGTAACTGCTGGGATAACAGTCCCATGGAACGCTTCTTTCGAAGCCTTAAAACAGAATGGATACCGGAAACTTGCTAGCGCTCTTTCGAAGAAGCGAAGGCTACATAAAAACAATGGCGGCCTGCCACCTGAGGTAGCCGAAGAGAAATACTGGAATACTCAAAGAACCGTGGCCACTTTTACTTGACCACTACAATTTAAAATAAGTTTATTATTCAGCACTGATTTTCTGGTGAACTGCCTCATGCAGTTTTTGTTTTTCTTCACCAGCGAGTTGCTGTACCTGAGGGATAGCTTCACCTGCCTTTTCGATGGTTTGTTTAATGTCTTCTCCATTACCTTCTTTAATATGAAGTAATTCAAGGACTTTTTCCAGTAACAGCTCATAGGCTTCACCGAAAACTTCAATGGGATCTGAGGGAGGGGCGAGTTTGCTCATCAGGTACTCCTTATTTTGCAAGTTATTTTCGATTAAATATTTGTATCCAATTATATAGGGATATAGCGATAAATTATCAAGACTGAATTCGTATAATAAG
>JALUTJ010000265.1 GCA_027057985.1 Chromatiales bacterium | reverse complement strand
CCGGTAACGGTGATGTGATTGAACCGGAACAGGGGATTATGGCCATTGGCTCTGGGGGTAACTATGCCCTCTCTGCCGCGCGTGCACTCTATAACCATACCGAGCTCAGTGCAGAAAAGATCACCACCGAGGCCTTGAATATTGCCGGCGATATCTGCATCTATACCAATCACAATTTCGTAATGGAAACCCTCGAATACTAACCACACAACCGGATTTTAAGTAAAACTATGTCCCAGATGACACCCCAGCAAATCGTCCAGGAACTGGATAAACACATTATCGGCCAGGCGGCCGCCAAGCGTGCCGTGGCCATTGCCCTGCGTAACCGCTGGCGCCGTAGCCAGGTGGATGAAACCCTGCGCAATGAAATCACGCCAAAGAATATCCTGATGATCGGCCCCACCGGTGTGGGCAAAACCGAGATCGCGCGACGGCTGGCACGGCTGGCCAACGCCCCGTTTTTAAAGATCGAAGCCACCAAATTCACCGAGGTGGGTTATGTTGGCCGTGATGTCGAATCCATTATTCGTGACCTGATGGATATTTCCATCAAGCTGACCCGCGAGATGGCGATGAAAAAGGTACAGGCACAGGCCGAGGATGCGGCTGAAGATCGGATTCTCGATATCCTGCTGCCCCCGGCGCGTGATTTTGGCGATGATGACAGCAAGGAAGAAAACCCGACCCGGCAGAAATTTCGCAAGAAACTGCGCGAAGGTGAGCTCGATGACAAGGTCATCGAAGTTGAAGTGGATTCGCCCAGTATGGACGTAGAAATCATGGCGCCACCCGGCATGGAAGAAATGACATCCCAGCTTCAGGGTATCTTCCAGAATATCGGTGCCAACCGTAACAAGCGTACCCGTAAACTCCCCATACACCAGGCCTTTAAATTACTGGTGGACGAAGAAGCGGCCAACCTGATAAACGAGGAAGAAATCAAGGAAGAAGCCCTGCAAAACGTGGAGCAGAACGGCATCGTCTTCCTCGATGAAATGGACAAGATTGCCAAACGCAGTGAAACCCAGGGCAGTGATGTCTCACGCGAGGGTGTACAGCGTGACCTGCTACCACTGGTGGAAGGTTCTACCGTCTCTACCAGGTACGGCATGGTCAAAACCGATCATATCCTGTTTATTGCTTCGGGTGCTTTCCACCTGAGTAAACCATCCGATCTGATCCCGGAACTGCAGGGGCGTTTCCCGATCCGGGTGGAGCTGGATGCCCTCTCCTCCGATGACTTTATGCGCATTCTCACCGAGCCGGATGCCTCGCTCACCGAGCAATACCGTGCTCTGCTGGCTACCGAAGAAGTCTCGCTACTCTTTAGCGATGAAGGCATCCGTCGTATTGCCGAAATTGCCTTCCAGGTCAACGAGAGCACCGAGAATATCGGTGCCCGTCGCCTGCACACCATTCTTGAACGCCTGCTGGAAGAGATTTCCTTCAGCGCCAGCGACAGGCAGGGCAGCGAAGTGAAAATCACTGCAGAATATGTGGATGAAAATATTTCCGAATTGGCGCAGGATGACGACCTGAGCCGTTATATTTTATAACCGATACCAATGACTTTTTCTGGAACGTAACATTATGCCAAAACCAACCGATATCAAACTTCACCAGGCCTCCCATACACTGGAAGTGGCCTTTGACGATGGAAAAACCTTTAACCTGCCGGTGGAATACCTGCGTGTCTATTCCCCTTCTGCCGAGGTACAGGGCCATGGCCCGGGGCAGGAAGTGCTGCAGATCGGCAAGCAGGATGTCAATATCACCAGGATTGAAATGGTCGGCAACTACGCCATCCAGCCTTTCTTCGATGACAACCACGATACCGGGATTTACTCCTGGGAAACCCTTTATGAACTGGGTGAGAACTACGAGGAAAACTGGAATAACTACCTGCAACGTCTCAAGGAAGCCGGTAAGGAACGCCCCACACCCAAGCACGAGCAGTAAATCAACCCGGTAACCTGTACGGATAACTGGTATACTCAGATCATGAAAGACAAAACGACGCATTTTGGCTTCGAGCAGGTTGCCTACGAAGACAAGGTCAACCGGGTAGCCGGTGTTTTCCACTCGGTGGCCAGTAAATACGATATCATGAATGACCTGATGTCATTCGGTATTCACCGGGTCTGGAAGCGCTATACCATCGAAATGAGTGGTGTCCGGCCGGGTCATCATGTACTCGATCTTGCCGGGGGCACCGGCGATCTTGCCGCCAAATTTGCCCGCATCGTCGGGCCGCAGGGCTCGGTCACCGTGGCCGATATCAATGATTCCATGCTCAAGGTGGGACGTGAACGCCTCACCGACAAGGGCATTGCCGGTAATGTGCAATATGTACAGGCCAATGCCGAGTGCCTGCCTTTCCCGGATAATCATTTCGATGCCATTACCATTGCCTTTGGCCTGCGTAATGTTACCGACAAGGATGCCGCGCTGCGCTCCATGTACCGCGTGCTCAAGCCCGGTGCCCCGCTGCTGGTGCTTGAATTTTCCAAACCCGAGTCGGCGCTGCTGAGCAAGGTCTATGATACCTACTCCTTTAAACTGCTGCCGCTGATGGGCAAGGTGGTAGCCGACGATCCGGACAGCTATCGTTACCTGGCCGAATCCATTCGCATGCACCCGGATCAGGAAACCCTGAAAGAGATGATGATCGAGGCCGGTTTTGAAAAAGTCGAATACTTCAACCTTACCGGTGGTGTTGTCGCCCTGCATCGCGGTTACAAAATTTAAGCCTTGCTAAGCTAAGTGTTATGAGCCTGGCATCCGAAACCGTCCTCACTGTTACCGAAGCGCTGGAAACAGCCATTAACCTGCTGCTAAAGCAGGACCCTGCCACGCTGAAAAAGATGGCGCAGCTACAGGGCAAGGTGCTGGCCTTTGAATTTACCGGGCTCGACCTCACGCTTTACCTCTTCCCGCACCACGAAGGTGTACAAATCCAGTATCTCTATAGCGGCACGCCCGATACTACCCTTGTCGGCAGCCCACTTGCCTTTATCAAACTCGCTAACGGTGATGCCAGTGAAAGTTTCTTCCGCGGTGAAGTACGTATTCGCGGTAACATCGAGCTGGGGCAGAAATTCAAACGCCTGCTGGAACAACTGGATATCGACTGGGAAGAATGGCTCTCACACTATAGTGGTGACCTGCTTGCCTTCAGAGCCGGCGAAGTCGTGCGGCAGCTGAATAACTGGGGTAAAAACACCCTTTCCATTCTGCAGCAGGATGCCAGTGAATATCTGCACGAGGAAAGCCGACTCAATCCCGGCACAGATGAAATGGCCGACTTTAGCACACAGGTCAATGAACTGCGTGATGCGGTGGCTCGACTCGAAGCCCGTTTTGCACAGATAGAAAAACAGCTGAAAAAATAGTCTTAAAACTGGCTGGCTTGCGTATAAATCCTGCTTTTGATGTCATATAAAATTTAATGATCACGCCTGCCATTTAGCGGTAAAATTTCCAATTCACAAAATGATCGAGTATGCTTTACAGCCGAAATTTCAGCACCGCTATAAAACAGAGCAAGATTGATGCATAACAACGTGAGTGATTTTATTAAGCGAATTTGTTTTACCCGCTGCGGTAAAACCTCGCATCAGGTGTTTATGTTACAACAGGATTAAACAATACCCGTCACGGTTCCGCCGGACGGGTATTCTTTTTATGATTAACTGATAATTCAATACAGAGGGGAGTTAAGCAATGGCCGCGAAAAAGAAAGCCAGAAAAAAAGTAGCGAAGAAAAAGGTCGCTAAAAAGAAAGTTGCCAAAAAGAAAGTAGCGAAGAAAAAAGTGGCTAAAAAGAAAGTCGCAAAGAAAAAAGCTAAAAAGAAAGCAGCACGTAAGCCTGCCGAACCTCTGAAAAATGCCTTCTATGCACAGTCCGGTGGTGTCACTGCGGTTATCAATGCCAGCGCCTGTGGTGTGATTGAAACCGCACGCAAAAACAAGCACAGGATCGGCAAGGTATATGCTGGCCGTAACGGTATTATCGGTGCCCTGACAGAGGACCTCATCGATACCAGCAAGGAATCCGCTTCTGCTATCGCGGCACTGCGCTACACACCTTCCGGTGCCTTTGGCTCCTGTCGCTACAAGTTAAAATCAATCGAAGAAAACCGCCGTGAATACGAACGCCTGATCGAAGTCTTCAAGGCTCACAATATTGGTTACTTCTTCTATAACGGTGGTGGTGACTCGGCCGATACCTGTTACAAGGTTTCTCAGCTGTCCAAGGAAATGGGTTATCCGATCCAGGCTATCCATGTTCCCAAGACCGTGGATAACGATCTGCCCATTACCGATAACTGCCCCGGCTTTGGCTCGGTTGCCAAGTACATCGCGGTATCGACCCAGGAAGCCAGTTTCGATGTTGCCTCCATGTGCAAGACTTCAACCAAGGTCTTCGTCGTTGAAGTTATGGGTCGTCACGCCGGCTGGATTGCCGCTGCCGGTGGTCTTGCTTCTACCGAAGAAAACCCGATTCCTATCGTCATCCTCTTCCCTGAAGTGGAATTCGACCAGGAGAAATTCCTCGCCAAGGTCGATGAAAACGTGAAGAAACACGGTTACTGTACCGTGGTTGTTTCTGAAGGTACACACTGGCCGGATGGCCGCTTCCTGGCCGAAACCGGCCTCAAGGATGCCTTTGGTCACAGCCAGCTGGGTGGTTGCGCACCGGTCGTTGCCAATATGATCCAGGAAAAACTGGGCCACAAGTACCACTGGGGTGTTGCTGATTACATGCAGCGTGCAGCACGTCATATCGCATCCAAGTCCGACGTTGACCAGGCCTATGCCATGGGTAAGGCCGCGGTTCAGTTTGCACTGCAGGGACACAACTCTGTTATGCCAACCGTGGATCGTATTTCCAGCAAGCCTTACAAGTGGAAAGTGGGCATGGCGCCACTGAGCAAGGTGGCTAATGTTGAAAAGATGATGCCGAAAAACTTCATCACCAAGGATGGCTTTGGTATTACACCGAAGTGTCGCGAATACCTGTTACCACTTATCAAGGGTGAAGACTATCCTCCATACAAAGATGGTCTGCCAAAATATGTGCGTATGAAAGGTGTTGCGGTTGAAAAGAAACTGAAACCTTTTGAAGTTTAACAGCTTCAGTCAACTACAAAAAGCCAGGCATTGCCTGGCTTTTTTTATTTTTCAGACCGACACATATCTTGTCGCACTGCCTATCCAGCGCTGGATAAGTGGCTCGATATTCTCCGGGTAATTCTGGTAAACATGACTGGCAATCTCTGACACCAGTGGCAGCAGATGCTGATCCCGCTGTAAATCTGCAATACGCATCTGCATCAGCCCGGTCTGGCGTGTTCCCAGCACTTCTCCGGGCCCCCTGATTTCAAGGTCCTTTCGTGCAATTTCAAAACCGTCACTGGTTTCGCGCATCACCGCCAGTCGTTGCCGGGCGGTATCTGACAATGTACCCTGGTACATCAGTACGCAGGCACTCTCGTTACTGCCACGGCCAACGCGCCCACGTAACTGGTGTAACTGTGACAGCCCAAGGCGCTCGGCGTTTTCGATAATCATTAAACTGGCATTGGGTACATCGACACCAACCTCGATAACCGTGGTTGCAACCAGCAGATCAATATCACCATTTTTAAATGCCTGCATGACATTTTCTTTTTGCTCCGGCTTTAACCTGCCATGTACCAGGGCAACACGAACATCCTGCAATGCCTCGGCCAGTGCACTAGCGGTCTCTTCCGCCGTCTGTGCCTGCAGGGCTTCTGATTCTTCTATCAGCGTGCAGACCCAGTAAATTTGCCGGCCCTGTTGCACCGCATGTTCCACCCGCTGTACCACGGCACTGCGTTTACTGTCTGGAATGACCACGGTCTCAACCGGAATTCGACCCGGAGGCAGTTCATCGATGACAGAACAGTCCAGATCGGCATAGGCGGTCATGGCAAGGGTACGTGGAATCGGTGTTGCAGTCATAATCAACTGGTGCGGATAAAAATTGCCCTGCTGTCCCTTTTCCCTCAATGCCAGGCGCTGATGCACGCCAAAACGATGCTGCTCGTCAATCACAACCAGACCGAGGCGATGATAACTCACCTCCTGCTGAAACAGTGCATGTGTACCCACAATCACCTGACCTTCACCTGAACTGATTTGTTGCAGGGCTTCGCGTCGCTGTGCGGTTTTGAGTTTACCTGATAACCAGCTTAGCTTTAGACCAAGTGGCTCAAGCCAGTTTTTGAAATTACGGTAATGCTGCTCAGCGAGCAGCTCGGTAGGCGCCATGATCACGGCCTGAAAACCGGCCTCGATAGCCTGCAGCATAGCCAGCGCGGCAACCACGGTTTTACCCGAGCCCACGTCACCCTGCACCAGCCGTTGCATCGGGTTATCCTGTTGCATGTCCTGCTCAATATCATCGAGTACTTTTTGCTGCGCTGCGGTTAGGGTAAAAGGCAGCTGTGCTAAAAATCGATCGCTTAATTTACCCGTGGGTAGCAGTGGCATGGCCTGTTCCTGTTGCATGGAAAGCCGTAACTGGCGCAGACTCAGATGATGCGCCAGTAACTCCTCGACGACGAGACTCTGCTGGCTGATATGCTCGCCATTTTCTAACTCATCCAGCTTTGCCTCCAGCGGTGGGTAATGAATATATAACAGGGCCTGCTTTAACGATGGCCAGTGATATTTTTTTCGGATGTCTGATGGCACCAGGCTTTGTAGATGAAGACGGTCGTTCTGTAAGTGTTCCAGCACCTGTGCCATGATATTGCGCAGGGTAAGCTGGTGCACGCCCTCAGTGGTAGGATAAACCGGTGACAGGCGATCATCGAGCACCGGCGTTTCATCTTTACGCAAAATACGAAACTCGGGGTGTGTCATTTCCAGTCCGGCCTTGCCACGCCGTACTTCACCATAGCAAAGGAGTCTTGCGCCCCGTTTAAGCAGATCTTTTTGTGCATTACTAAAATGAAAAAAACGTAATGTCAGAAAGCCGGTGCCATCGGCGATCCGGCTTAATAACATGCGCCTGCGTGCATACTTTATTTCGGTAAGTTGTACCTCACCAACCACCTGTACCTCGCTTGCCACTTTTAGTGAGCCCATGGGATGGATATGAGTACGATCCTGGTAACGCAGTGGGAGATGGAACAGTAAATCGATCTGGTTATAGATATCCAGGCGTTGCAGTTTTTCTGCCACCTTTGGGCCAACGCCTTTGAGCTTTAGCAATGACGTGGCATCGTCCGTGTGAGAAGGAGACTTCATTTTGATTTAACAAGGAGGAATACAGAGAAGATAATGACTGCCCTGTACCCCTCAGCTGGTTTTTATAATTCTAATACTGCATCCATTTCAACCTGCGCATCCTTGGGTAAGGATGCCACACCTATCGCGGCACGTGCTGGATAGGGCTCGGTAAAATATTCGGCCATGACTTCGTTTACCGTGGGGAAGTGACTGAGATCGGTCAGAAAAATATTCAGCTTGGCAATGTCTTTTAGATCACCACCGGCGGCCTGGGCCACGGCCTGCAGGTTATCAAATACGCGGCGGATATGAATCGCAATATCGCCTTCAACCAGCTCCATGGTTTCCGGTACCAGTGGAATCTGTCCGGACAGGTAAACCGTGGTGCCGACTTTTACTGCCTGTGAATAGGTTCCAATTGCCTGTGGTGCCCTGTCGGTTTTGATAATTTCCCGTGCCATATTTATCTCCTGAAATGTTTTATTGTTTTTTTACCCCCTCATCCCAACCTTGTCCTGAGGGAGAAGGGGGAAAGGTGTACCTGTTTTTATTATTCCTCGTCTCCCTGGGGGAGAAGGAATGGTTGAGTTTCTATTTGTTATTTATTGACCCGGTGTATGCGAATCACTTCTTCCATTTTACGTAATTCACGCATAATCTTTGCCAGGTGAGTTCGGTTCTCGACCATTACTGTAAAGCTCAAGGTGGAATGCAGACCATCACGCTCGGTAATATTGACGTTTTCGATATTGGCTTCCATGTCCGCAATGATCGCGGCAACTTTAGCCAACACACCGCGTTTGCTATTAACCAGCAGGTTGATATCGATTGGGAATTCACCCTGTACATCTTCTTCCCATTTTACATCTACCCACTTCTCAGGCTTGTCACGATAATCAGCTACATTCTTGCAGTCCTGGGTATGAATCACCAGGCCACGACCGGCAGTAACAAAGCCAAGAATCGGATCGCCGGGAATGGGTCGGCAACACTTGGCATAATTGATAACCGCGCCTTCGGTGCCCTTGATGGCCAGTGGTGGCACCTTTAAAGGCTCTTCTTCCTTACCGGTGCGTTCACCGAGTTTCTTTCGAATCTGTTGCAGGGCAAGTGCAACCACGATAGGAATATGATTACCCAGACCGACGGCACAAAGCATATCACTGACACTAACAAAACCCTGCTCTTCACTGACCTGCTGGATTTCTTCTTCTGGTATAACATCAATCGAAGTACCATGCACAGCCAGGCATTTGTTGAGCAGGCGCTTGCCGAGTTCTTCAGCCTCATCATATTGCAGGTTCTGCAGGTAATGCCGGATATTGGTACGCGCCTTGGCGGTAAAAACAAAATCCATCCAGATAGGATTGGGCTTGGCTTCCGGTGCGGTAATGATTTCCACGGTCTGGCCGGTAAAGAGCTCGGTCCGTAGCGGTACCAGCTGCCTGTCTACCCTGGCAGCCACACACTGATTACCGATGTCGGTGTGTACCGCGTAGGCAAAATCAACACAGGTTGCACCGCGTGGTAGTTCCATAATATCACCGCGTGGGGTGAAAACATAAACCTCGTCGGGGAACAGATCGATCTTGACATTTTCCAGAAACTCCATCGAGTTACCGGTGTGTTGCTGTAGCTCCAGCAGATCATGTAACCAGCGCCGTGCCCGCACCTGGGCATTGTTACCGGCACCATCGTCTTCGGTTTTATACAGCCAGTGCGCGGCAATTCCGGCTTCGGCAACGCGATCCATATCTTCGGTACGTATCTGCACTTCGAGCGCAACGCCATAAGGACTAAACAGCACAGAGTGTAATGACTGATAACCATTGGACTTGGGGATGGCAATATAGTCTTTGAACTTGCCCGGTACCGGCTTGTAAAGATTATGCACCGCACCCAGTACGCGGTAACACATGTCGACACTATTAACGATTATCCGCACCGCGTAAACATCCATCACCTCATTAAAGGAAAGGTGCTTGTTCTTCATTTTTTTGTAGATACTGAAGAGGTGCTTTTCACGTCCAACCACACGACCAATCAGCGCTTCCTGTCGCATGCGCTCACGAATGGCTTCTTCGAGTTTACTAATGATTTCCTTGCGATTACCCCGTGCCTTTTTTACTCGATCACTTAAGACGCGGTAACGATCCGGGTACATGGCCTGAAAGCCCAGGTCTTCGAGTTCCAGCCGCATGCGGTTCATGCCAAGACGATTGGCGATAGGGACATAGATATCCAGGGTTTCACGTGCGATGCGGCGACGCTTTTCCGGGCGCATCACACCCAGGGTACGCATATTATGCAGGCGATCGGCCAGCTTGATCAGGATAACGCGAATATCCTTGACCATGGCCAGCATCATCTTACGGAAGTTTTCGGCCTGCGCTTCAGCCTTGCTGGAAAATTCGATATTGGTCAGCTTACTGACACCATCGACCAGTTCCGCCACCTCGGCACCGAAACGGTTTTCTACCTGTTCCTTGGCAAACTGGGTGTCTTCGATAACATCATGCAGGATAGCAGAAATAATACTTTTCTGATCCATGTGCATTTCGGCAAGGATGCGGGCAACCGCAAGGGGATGGTAAATATAGGGTTCGCCACTGGCACGGTGCTGGCCATCATGTGCCTCGGCGCCAAACAGGTAGGCCTGGTAGACTTCAGCCACCTGCTCCATCTCGAGGTAGGTCTCGAGCATTTCACACAGGTGGCTGATACGAAAGGCCGTCGGATCTTCCTGATAAGACGCGCCTTTAACAGGAAATGAATTACTCTGCGTTGTTTCCTGTGATATCTGAGTCACTATTACCTGATTCCCCACTTAAAGCTGCCTTGATGGCAGCGGCCATATCAAGTGTATCAGATTCCTTCATTTCACCTGACTCTTCAGTGCTTTCTTCATCAGTTGCAACTTCGGTATAGCGGGCTTTTTCAGCCGCTTCAGCTTCATCCAGGATTTGCTCGTCGATCAGGCCATCTGCGATTTCACGCAGAGCGATAACGGTTGGCTTGTCATTTTCCAGCTCAACCAGGGGTTCCTTGCCCATGGCAATCTGCCGGGCGCGACGCGAAGCGAGGCGAACCAGTTCAAAGCGGTTATCGACATTTTCAAGACAGTCTTCAACGGTAACTCGAGCCATCAGGTATTCTCCAAAACGCCCCCCGAAAAAGGGGAAATAAATCAAAAAGGGTCGGCAAGTATACCGATCCGCGCCCGCTTAATCCAGCAACTCTTTTAATAATGGCGCTAAACGGCGGGTTTGTACAGTAATACGGCAGCGCTGGGCAAGAATAATACTGCGCAGATCATCCAGCGCGGTATCAAAATCATCATTCACCACCAGGTAATCATATTCCCCATAGTGCGAGGTTTCACTTTCTGCATCACGCATACGCCGGGCGATGATTTCATCGGAATCCTGGCCGCGCCCTCGCAGGCGCTGCTCGAGTGCCGCACGTGAAGGGGGCAGGATAAAAATACTCACACATTCCGGAATCTGCTTACGTACCTGCGCCGCACCCTGCCAGTCGATTTCAAGGATAACATCTTCACCTTCCTCCAGCTTGCTACGGATATTGGCGGTGGCGGTGCCATAGAAATTGTCGAAAACCTGGGCATGCTCAAGGAAAGCCCCGTCTGCCACCATTTGCTGGAACTGTGCCTGGTCGATAAAGTGGTAATCCTTGCCATTGATTTCACCGGGGCGCATCGCGCGCGTGGTATGCGAAATTGAAACGCCAATACCCTCTGTTTTCTCCAGCAATGCCTTGACGAGGCTGGTCTTGCCAGCGCCCGAGGGGGCGGAAATAACGTATAAAGTTCCTGCAGCCTGACTCATAGATTTACTCTTTTTCTTTTCGCTTATTCAATATTCTGGATTTGCTCACGCATCTGCTCGATAAAGACCTTAAGATCCACCGAGGCACGCGTGGTTTCGGTGTCGATCGACTTGGAACCGAGGGTATTGGCCTCACGATTGAGTTCCTGCATCAAAAAGTCCAGCCGCCGACCAATCGGTTTGTCGGCTTTGAGCACCCGTTGCACCTCGCTCACATGCGCCATAAGGCGATCCAGCTCTTCATCAACATCGGTTTTCTGTGCCAGCAGCACCAGCTCCTGCTCGATGCGGTTTTCATCCGCCTCGACCCCGGCTTCCTCGATCCGTGCCAGTAGTTTCTCGCGCCAGCTCTGCATCACCTCGGGCAGGCGGGTTCTGACCTTTTCTACCACCTCTGCGATACCATCACAGCGCTGCGCAATCAGCGTGGCAAGTTTTTCACCCTCGCGCGCCCGACCCTGCTGCAGGTCGGAAAGAGTCTCATCCAGCAGGGCAAACAGGGCTTTTTTCAGCTCCTCCGGCTCAAGCTCTGGTGTCACCATTACCCCCGGCCAGCGCAGTACATCCAGCGAGGAAACCGCATCCGGGTTATAGAGAATGTGGTCAATCTCCCGGCTGGCCCTGGCAATCTGCTCGACCAGCTCGCGGTCGATGCTGATTTCACCATTGCTGCTCTCGGCGCGGACAAAGCGTAGATTGACGTCCACCTTGCCACGGCTGAGCTGTGCCGCGATTTTTTCCCGCACCCCGGTTTCAAACTGGCGAAATTCTTCCGGCAGGCGCAGTGACACATCCAGGTAGCGATGGTTTACCGAGCGCAGCTCCAGTGTCAGGGTTCCCCAGTCATGCACCTGCTCCTGGCGGGCAAAGGCGGTCATACTGTTTGGCATATTATCCTCGCATGCAGTATTTTTCTTTATCGCATTATAAAGCAGATATACACCGATATTGATATTAAATATCCATATTAGTGCGTGGCTATGCTAATCTAAATGAAAAAACAGCGTGCGATTCGGTAATTTATGAGCAAACCCACACATTCACTGGCCAAAGGCGTACGCCTCGACAACTACACCATCGACAGCGTTCTCGGTGGTGGTGGCTTCAGTATTGTCTATCTTGCCCATGAAGATAATGGCAACAAGGTGGTGATCAAGGAATATATGCCGTCTCGGCTGGCCGTTCGCGCCGAGAATAACGAGATTCATCCCACCAGTGAGGCCAATATTGAACGTTTTGCCCATGGCAAGCGCCTGTTTTTCCAGGAAGCCGGCACCCTGATC
>JALUTJ010000264.1 GCA_027057985.1 Chromatiales bacterium | reverse complement strand
AAGCATACATTACCTGTTTGAAATTGAGGTTGGTGGAAAGTTATACGGCGATATCTGGATTATCTCCGTAGGGCTACTTTTCTCTACCTATGTGCTAGCGAATATTTCAACAGAATTTGATTTTAAGGATGAACAGTGTGACTTTCCCCGAGGTATCCGTTTTATAGCGAACTATATCCTGCTTCCACTAATGTATATCTACGCTGCGGTGTTGTACGCTTATTTTATTAAAATAGGCATACAGGGTGAATTGCCGCGTGGCAATCTGGGCTGGATGATTTCTGCGCTAGGAATAGTAGGTATAAGTACTTATCTTGTTATCTATCCCATGAGAGACAGGGGTACTAGCCTGATGCTGTGGTTCACAGAGTATTTCTTCTACATACTGATCATTCCCGTACTGATGCTGCTTTTCGTGCTCTATATCCGTATTAGTAATTATGGTCTGACAGAAAATCGTTACATTCTGCTTATTCTTGCCGTCTGGATGCTGCTACTGACAGCCAGTCATATTGCTTACCGCTTAAAAAAACAGGCGGTAGAAATAAAAATAATTCCGATGGTTCTATGTGCACTGCTACTAGTTACAGCCTATGGTCCATGGAGTATTACCCAGCTTCCGTTCGAGAGCCAGTTAAGTCGCTTTGAGAGTCTGCTAAAGAAAAACAATATGCTTAAAGAAGGTCAATGGTATCAGGCAAACAGTAAAATATCTTATAAAGACAGAGTAACACTAAGCTCGATTGCAGATTATATGGCAAGGAATGACTGGCGTTTCAAACAGATAAAACCGCAACTGGAAAATATAGAAGTACTCGATGATAAAAGACGCCTGTATGGTCGGGATATTATGCGGATTTTAGACATAGAATATATTAGCAACTGGAAAGCAAGACAAAAAAACAGGAAGCGAAATAGCTTTAATTTCTCTAACCGGGATGTTATTGGAAAAGAATTACTTAAAATACAGGGGTATGATTATATTGGCAGTATAAATATGTATGTCTCAAATAATAGAGAGATGCATAATAAGCTGATACTGGATGGAGATAAAAATATTGAAATAGTGTTTAAAAATAATAAACTCAGGTTATCCTTGCCTGGTAACTCATCAATCAATTTTGATCTCGATGCTTTTGTCAAAGCATTGAAACAAAAACAGACGGATGGAATAGAGCGCTACCGGCTAACTGGTAAAAGTAGCAATAAAAAATATCGTGCCAGTCTGTTGTTTAAAAATATCACTGGCATGGTAGAGAATAACGGTCAGGTAAATATAAGTTATATGAGATATTACTTACTACTTGATAAAAACAACTAGGGAGAACGCTATGATTGGTAAAAAAAATATTGTTTTTGGTTTTATCTTCCTCGCTTTTACGGCAGCACTTGGTGCCATGATGGTGAATATGTATGAAGACTATGGCAAGGCTGCAGCAGGAAAACAGGCCGCGCTTGGCAGACTGGCACAGCTAAAAGAAAATGATTTCGAGGAAGATCTCGAACCGCTGACAGCAAAACAGATTGCAAAGGCTAATACAGATGGCGTACTGGCCATTAGCAAATTGGGTAATGTTGAGTTTGGTATCGACTATATCAAGGGTGGGCCACATGCCCACGGTAACCTGGAATCACTCTTGAATATTGTCGCAGGCTTCATTCTCTGCTTTATCTCGCTTGCTGTCTGGCAAAAGCAGTTAATCAGCTGGGGTTTTATCCTCGGTACCCTGCTTCATTCTGGCATGCTCTATCTCGAACGTGTCTTTGGCATGGCCTGGGCTGGCAAGGTGCTCGAAACAGGCGTTGGTCCGGTGCTGATCCTGCTGTCCCTGTTGCTTATGGGGCTGGCTGTGGCAAAGGGTCTCACAACGAAAATGGTTAACGATAACAATTAAACATGCGCATAGGTATTGATCTTGGTGGTACCAAGATAGAAACCATCGTACTGGATAATGCAGGCGAGATCTGTTTTCGTAAACGAATCGATTCACCGCAGGGAAATTATCAGGACACCCTCTCGGCAATCGTCAGTCTTGTTCGTGAGGCCGAAAAGGGTGTGGGCAAGACCTGTACAGTTGGTATCGGCATGCCGGGAACGATCTCGCCTAAGACCGGGCTTGTAAAAAATGCCAATTCAACCTGGCTTATTGGTGAGCCATTAAAGGCGGACCTGGAGCAGCATTTAAAGAGGGAAGTTCGTATTGAAAACGATGCCAACTGTTTTGTGGTTTCCGAGGCAAGCGATGGTGCAGCTAAAGATGCCGAGATTGTTTTTGGTGTCATTATTGGTACCGGAACCGGTGGTGGGGTTTATATCAGGGGACAGTCGCTTATTGGCAATAATGCCATTGCCGGTGAGTGGGGGCATAACCCCTTGCCGTGGCCGGATGAGAATGAATTACCGGGTGCTGCCTGCTACTGTGGTAAAAAAGGTTGCATAGAAACCTGGCTTTCTGGCCCCGGTTTCGCCCGTGACTACCTTGCACATAGCTCAACGGATAAAAAACTGACGGCAAAAGAAATCAACCTGCTGGCTCTGGAAGGTGACAGCACGGCTCAGGCTGCGCTGTCACGTTATGAACGAAGACTGGCAAAAAGTCTGGCCAGTATCATCAATGTTATCGATCCGGATGTCATCGTTCTTGGTGGCGGTATGTCTAATATCGAAAGTCTCTATACCAATGTTCCAGCATTATGGCATGACTATGTGTTTTCTGATCATGTCAACACCCGCCTTGTTGCACCAGAACATGGTGATTCTAGTGGTGTCAGAGGCGCCGCATGGTTGTGGGGAAAAGAGATATAGAAAAACTGATGAGAATGATTTATTGCATCGTTGAATTTACGCTTGGTTTGGTACCTAGCTTTTAAAACGGGATAATTTTTTTAAGCAGGAAAAGAATTGCTATTAAAATGACAGCCCCAAGAATTTTTTCTATTGCTTTGGGTGAGAATCTTGATGATCCCATAAAAGAGCCCGCTGCTCCACCAACCAGGACAGCGATAATCAGTAGAGTATAATTTGTCAAATCAATTGAATTATACTGTAATCGAGATAGCAACCCTGCACATGAATTAAGCCAGACAAAAATAGCTCCGCATGCTGCGGCTTGTTTTTCAGTTCCTAGACCTAAAATAATGATTAAGGGCACAAGATAAATACCTCCGCCAATACCCGCTATACCGGCAACCAGACCAAGCAATGATCCAGCAATTAAAGAGATAATTATTTTTCCTTGTTGACCAATGTTTAATTTAATGCTGGTATTTTGCCAGATGTATATGCGGACTGCTACGAAAATCAATGATATTAATAGAACCCAGTAAAATATTTCTTTTGGTATTTTAAGTGAGCCACCTAAATATGCCATAGGAATTGAAGATACCAAAAATGGCAGAATAAGCCTGATTTTGGCATGCCTGTTTCTGATGAAATGATAACTTCCTATCGATGTAACAATTAAGTTGAGTGTCAAAGAAACCATGGGGATTGCAATTGCGCTGATACCGAATATAGCCATTAAAGCTGTATAGGAAGAGCCTCCTCCAAGTCCTACGGAAGAGTAAGTAAATGCGATTATAAAAAACAGGGTTGCTAAAAAATATGGCGATACGATTATGGCATCCAAAATTATTATCCTGTGTTGCGATGAATTTAATGTCACCCTCTATAGTACTGTGCAGAAAAATCTCTGTGCCAGTCTGTGACCTCTGCGGTTTTCAGGCAACTTTAATCCGTACCACTTTCATTATTTCAAACTCCATACCCGCAACGGTTTCGCTGGCGGGGTAATAGGTGATATTCACCCGAGCGCCTTTGAGGCTTTTATATTGTTTTTTGCGTTTGTATTTAAAAGGTATTTCACAGTTTTCAATAAGAATGGTATTTAAATACCAGTCATCTTTCTGACGTTGCACATGCGAGGTGACTTTGACATTATCGCTATGTGTCAATTGCTGGTGTTTTTTGACGAGTTTACTGGCGTCTGATTGCATGGCTCAGCCAAAGACCCGGCGTAAAAGTTCGGTGGTGCGTTTGGCCGGGTTCTTGCGGATGGCGGCTTCTTCTTTTGCCAGGTAATAAAAGATACCGCTAATACTTTTTGTCAGCACATAGTCATCAAGATTATTTTTAAGCCGTGGTACAAATGGAATGCGGTGATACTGATCAACAACCTGTTTGTAAACCTGAACCGCGCCTGCCTCGGCCAGTACCCGGTGGATCAGTGGTCGCATCATTTTTCTCAGTTCGGGTGTCATTTTACGT
>JALUTJ010000263.1:2599-4272 GCA_027057985.1 Chromatiales bacterium | reverse complement strand
TGCGTACATAGTCGGTAAGAATCTTGCGAGCTGTTTTTTTGCGCTTGTTCTCATTATATATTTTTGCGGCATCCCACAGTAACTGTCTGCGCTGGTCAACGCTATAATGTTTTGTGTTTTTAGCCAGGGCAACCATCTCGTTTGCGGCTTTGATTGCCCGCCCGGTCTTGCTGTAAACCAGGGCAAGTTTTTCGGTAACACCAAACTGGAGTTTATGTTTAGACGGGAATTTTTTGCGGAAGGCTTCGAGTATTTTTTCTGCTCGTTTCCATTTTTCCAGCTGGATAAAGAGGGTGGCTGCATCGTAATCACTGCTTGCAACCAGCCGCGAAGCAGGCAGTTCCTTGCCGATACGCAGGAAGAACTCGGCAGCAATAGCCAGCTTGTTCGAGTTTTTAGCCATTTCACCCTGTTTATAGATGGTGGCGGCAAGACGGTCATAGATTCCACGGTATTGTTTGTCTTTTGCAGGGATCAGTTTCAGTAGTTTACGGTAACTGTCTTCAGCCCTGTTATATTGCCGCATTTCAAAATTGGAATGTCCGATCACCAGCAAGGCACTGATATAGAGCTTTTTATTGAGTTTGTTGATCATCCCCAGTTTTTCCGCCGTGGCAATGGCGCGGGGATAATCCTGTATCTTGAATAACAGGTCGGCGGTATTGGCCAGCACCTGAGGTGTATTCCTGTTCTGCGGAAAACTGTCAGCAAACTTCAGTGCGCTGCTGATTTTCTTTTGCTGCCAGCTGTTTTTTTCTTTTGCGTTTAGTTTTTTGCCCACAGGATCGTAGAGTAAAAGCGCCGCATAAGCGGCTTCGGCCTGTTTTTTATAACCTGGGTATTGATAGGCGGTTTTCTCAAACTGGTAGATAGCATTGCGATACTGGCCAGCGTCCTGGTGTGCCTCTGCCAGCAGGAAGTTGATATCCGCACTGTCGGTATCGGTCGGGAAAGAGTGGATATACAGCCGATACCACTTCGTGGCCTGGGTGATATTGCCGGCAAAAGCCTGTTTTAACTTTTTCGAGTTCTTTGCTTTTTTCTGCAGTTGTTTTCTATCTGCTCTTGCCAGGGCATGGAAATGGTTTGCCAGCTCACGAATATGGCGCTTGATTAACGGTGTGATTTCCTTACGTGCCTTCTCATTTTGTACTTTCCAGTAGGGTGTATTGACACCATACTGTTCAACAAAGGAAATCTTTGCTGGAACAATCATGCTGATAAAGCCACCTTTCCTGTATACCTCGATGGCTTTTGAATGAAAACCGGGTGCCAGCGAGGAAGTAGGGTAACGCTTGCTGTAGGCCAGGTAAGTGTTTGCAGCATCGAGAATACGAGTCTTGTTGATATACAGTTCGGCCAGGCTGCTGTATAGAAGCGGTTCATAGGGCTTGTTGCCATGACGGGAGAAATAATTATTAACTGTTTTATATCCCTGCTGATAGGAGAAGGACAGGCTGATTACACGCAGAATGTCTTCGATTAGCTCCCTGTCGGAGCGTGAAATATCGGCAGAAGGCCCACTGACGAGTAACTGTTTCTGCTGATACTTGCGATCGAGGAAACGGATAAAAGCATCGGTCGCAGCAGGATAATCAAGCAGCTTAAATTTGCTCCAGCCATATTTATACAGTGATTTTTCAAAATAGGATGAATCTGGATAATTGCTGATT
>JALUTJ010000263.1:0-2589 GCA_027057985.1 Chromatiales bacterium | reverse complement strand
GCATAATCCTGATTGATAAAGTAAGCCTCGCCGCGGCGGAACTGAATTTCCTCGATATACTCACTTTGTGGGTATTCCTGAACGATAAGATTCAGTGTTGCCAGCATTTTTTCTGGTTCCATATTCAGCTCATAGGCCTTGGCAAGCTGGTATAGCACCATGTCATTATTACTTTGCCCGGGATAGGACTGTAAAAATGCCCGGTAAAGCCGGATGGCTTCACGAATCTGTTTTTGTGCCCGTTGACGTTTTTTTCGGCTGGATGACGTGCTCAGTTCCTGCGCTGTTTGCAGGTTAATGTCAGCAAGTCGTCGCAGCGCATTGCCGTACATCGTACCAGCCGGGGCAATGGCAAGAAAGCGCTTGTAATAACCGGCTGTTTTTTCACGCTTAAGCGGTTTTGCTTTGACTTCTTTTATAACCAGTTTTTTCTTTTCCAGCGCGGCAATCGTCACTTCTTTTTCCTTGCTGCCGGAACAGGAAGTAATTAGAAATGGAAGCACCAGTATGGTCAGCCAGGAACGATTCATTTCTTGCTGTTCCCGCTATTATTTTCTTTTTTTACCGTTTGTGCCTGCGGCAGGGTCAGGCTGTCATAAAGCCTTGCCAGTGAGTAACGGGCACGGACCTGGTATTTTTTTATCTGCTGGTAACGTTTTTCCAGTGCCTCAAGTGCATGTTCGAGAATATGTTTTTCCTGCAGCGCCAGAATAGAAGTAGTTTTTTTGATAAGTTGATTCAGTTTCTTTTCCTGAATCTCTATACGCTTGCTGAAACCGGTAAATGCACGTGGTGCAGTTTTTATGGAATATTTGACTGAGCGAATTTGCTGTTCGGCTTTTGTCAGTGCGCGATCCAGCTGAATAAGCTGGCTTTTGACTTTCCATAATCGTGGGGCATAGTCGGTGCTGATTTGCCACAGCATCAGGCCACGGAAGAAGCGGTACTTCTGCTGCTCATCTGAAAAATCCCCTCTGCCTTTGATGCGATGCAGTGTTTTTTCTGCCTTATCCAGGGTTTCAAGTACTTCCTTTTCTTCCTCGCTGGCAAGGGCATAGATATCATGTTTTTCTTCAATCTGCTGGACTTTAGCTGCAAGCTGGTTACGTAATTTTTTAAGCCGGTTAATTTTTTTTAGCCGGGTATCATTACGGGTTGCCTGTTCCATTTTATTATAATGATTTTTACGTTCTTTCAGCATAAGCCGGTAGGCCGGAAACTGGTGTTTCCATTCCTGTAGATTCTTTACCAGGTAAACCAGATCGAGATAGTTTTTATGTGTTTGCTGAAAGTCTATACTGTCGAGCAGATAATAGAGATAAGGAATTGAAATGGATTCGGGTAACTCTTTACGGTATTCCGGGTCAAGTGCCTGCTCGGTAATCATCGCCGGGCGCAGGGCGCGAATGAAATCACCATTACGCATATTCTTTATCACTTTTGCCAGATGGCCAAGTTCTTTTTCATAGTTCGCAACGGCATAGCGATAGTGATTGAGAGCGAGCCGCTTTTTTCCCATGTTTTCAAGTGTGTAGGGAATGGCCAGCAGTGATTCCTGCACCGCAGTATCGATAACCGGCCAGTTGCGTAATTCCATCCAGGGAACCAGCGCTTTTTCTGCTTTATGTTGCATCTGGTAAGCCCAGCCGGTTCCAAGTAATGCTTTGGCTGATAACGGCCCGTGCAGACGTACTTTCTGAAAATATTTCAGTGCTTTTACCGGTTGCTTGTCTTTGATCAGGGCGTAACCAAGCGCGATATTGGTTTTATCTCGTAGTACCTTGAGCTCAGCATCCGTGGTTTTCATATTACTGATGTCGTTGAGAGTACGGGTGCCTTCTTCAACCTGGTTATCGCGTATCAGGGCAATACCCAGGTTATAGCGTGCATAGGCTTCCCAGTCATTGTGTTCCCTGAGCTGCTCCAGTACCGGGTAGGCACTTTTGAAATCTTTTTCCTGAAAATAGATATTGGCAAGCATGTTATTACGTTCGGCTTCCCGCTCCGGTGTCAGGGTATCAGTCACCTTTAGTAGCGCCGTTTTTGCCTGTTCATAGAGATGGCCGTGATATTCCATCTTACCAATATTGAACCAGGCACGATCCTGTGTTTCTGGCTCGGTATGATGTTCGATCAGGCGGTTGAATATCCGGGTGGCATCCTGGTGCAGACCATAGTAAAGATAGAGCCCACCCATGAGCAGTTCCGGATCGATGCCCTGTGCGGTAATGGGTTTACGCGCATTGGCGACCATTAACTCGGTAATCGATGAAAAGTACTGCTCCTGGTAGAAGTGATATAACGCCTGTCCATAACGCAGATCCATGACCGGTTTTGCTTCACGTTCATGCGCAGCTACGGATACCGATAGCATGATCAGTACCGCAACGAAAACAGACTTGAATCTGAACTCACACAATGTGCTTTATTCCCATACCCGGATTTTGAATTCGGGTTGCTGTTTGCTCAGGTTGTCGACGATCTTTAGCTCAATAAACAGGGGGGAGCTGGTTTTCTCAAACTCAATCGTAGTACCACGTTTGTAGTTCCGCTTGTTGGGACCCTTGCCGGTAAAAAATGCTACTAGCT
>JALUTJ010000262.1 GCA_027057985.1 Chromatiales bacterium | reverse complement strand
GTTGTACATCGACAACAATACTCATGCTTTATTTTTTTCACTGGCATCATAGGCTTCAACGATACGCTGAATCAAAGGATGCCGTACTACGTCTCGTGCGGTAAAAAAGCTGAAACCCAGGCCTTCCACGTCACACAGCACATCGATGACCTGGCGCAGGCCGGACTGCTGGCCTCGCGGTAAATCAATCTGGGTGACGTCACCGGTAACGACCACTTTTGATCCAAAACCGATGCGAGTGAGGAACATTTTCATCTGCTCCACGGTGGTGTTCTGTGCTTCATCGAGAATAATAAATGACTCGTTCAGGGAACGCCCCCGCATATAGGCCAGCGGAGCAATCTCGATAACATTACGTTCGGTCAGCTTCGCCACTTTTTCAAAACCCAGCATTTCATACAGGGCATCATACAAAGGTCTTAGGTATGGATCGATTTTTTGCGCCAGGTCACCGGGTAGAAAACCGAGGCGTTCTCCCGACTCGACCGCAGGACGGGTCAGGATAATCCGGCGCACCTCGTCACGTTCCAGCGCAGCCACTGCCGAGGCCACCGCGAGATAGGTTTTACCGGTACCGGCCGGCCCAATACCAAAACTGACATCATGCTCGGCAATCGAATGCAGGTAATGTTGCTGGCTCGGGCCCCGACCACGAATCTGGCCACGCCGGGTCTGGATAATAATTTCTTCACCCGCATAGGGCTTTTTCGCGCTTCCCGTTTCTGGGCTGGTGTCATGCAGGTGCAGGTTCACCACCTCCGGGGTCAGGACATTTTTCTCGGTTTCATCATATAGTTCGCGAAGTACATCCTCACCTTCTTCCACCGACTTCTTTAGACCGATAATACGGAAAACATTGCCCCGGTTATTGATTTCTATCCCCAGGCGACGCTCAATCAGGCGCAGGTGCTCATCAAACTGTCCGCACAGGTTCGCCAGGCGCTGGTTATCAGCGGGATCCAGGGTAATTTCGAGATGATGTGCCGAGGTGGTATTCAAAATAGCGTGAGGGTATCAGGCGCAGCGTTCCGTTGTGGCATCGGCATTTTCCAGCCATTCGCCGCGTAGTGAGTTGGGGAGAACTTCAGTGATTTTTACGTTCACAAACTGTCCGATCAGTGATTTGTCTGCCTTGAAGTTTACCACACGATTGTTCTCGGTGCGGCCACTGATTTCATTTTCATCCTTTTTCGCGGTGCCGGTAACGAGGATACGCTGAACCGATCCCAGCATAGATTCGCTGATTTCACGGGTCTGCTGGTTGATACGCTGCTGCAAAAGTTGCAGGCGCTCTTTTTTCACTTCCATTGGCACATCATCCGGCAGGCTCGAGGCCGGGGTACCGGGTCGTGCGCTGTAAATAAAGCTGAACGAGAGATCAAAGCCGACCTCGGCAATCAGGTTCATGGTATCTTCGAAATCGCGGTCAGTTTCGCCAGGAAAACCGATAATGAAATCAGAGGAAAAACTCATATCCGGGCGTACTTCGCGAATCTTGCGAATAATGGCCTTGTATTCCAGCACGGTGTGCTTGCGTTTCATCAGGGCAAGAATACGATCGGAGCCACTTTGCACCGGCAGGTGCAGGTGACTGACCAGCTCCGGTACCTCGGCATAGGCCCGGATCAGGTCGTCATTCATTTCAATCGGGTGCGAGGTGGTATAACGGATGCGCTCAATACCCTCGATGGCCGCCACGTAGTGAATCAGCAGGGCCAGGTCGGCCGTGGTGCCGTCGTTCATTTCTCCCCGATAGGCATTCACGTTCTGCCCCAGCAGATTAACCTCGCGCACGCCCTGCTCGGCCAGCTGCGCTACCTCGGCGATAACATCATCAAAAGGACGCGAAAACTCCTCGCCACGGGTATAGGGCACCACGCAGAAGGTACAGTACTTGCTGCAGCCTTCCATGATCGAAACAAAGGCCGTCACGCCCTCGGTTTTCGGCTCGGGCATATGGTCGAATTTTTCGATTTCCGGAAAACTGACATCCACCACCGAGCGGTGTTTAGCTGCGGCATCGGAGAGCATTTGTGGCAGGCGGTGCAGGGTCTGCGGCCCAAAGACCAGGTCGACGTAGGGCGCACGCGCAATAATGGCTTCCCCTTCCTGGCTGGCAACACAGCCCCCCACGCCGATCACCAGTTCCGGACGGCGATCCTTGAGTTTTTTCCACATCCCCAGCTGGGAAAAGACCTTTTCCTGCGCTTTTTCACGTACCGAGCAGGTATTGAGCAACAGCACATCGGCCTCTTCGGCAATATCGGTCAAATCCAGGCCATGCGAGAGCTTAAGGACATCGGCCATTTTCTCCGTGTCATACTCATTCATCTGGCAACCAAAGGTTCTGATATGTAATTTGCGCATTTTTTAACCACTTATTCGAGGACGGAGAAAGGTATCATTTTGTCGTCCACTGATCCAGTCATGTGGCCAGTTTCATGACATTATATATAGTGTCGGCGGGGGTAATTTCGAGGGTAAGGGGAAAAGAAATTCCCCGTGGCAGACACCACGGGGAACAGTACCGTGGATTAGTCCTCGGCCTCGGCAGCAATTTTGTGGATGCTGAGATCGGCACCCTGGTATTCTTCTTCCTGGGTCAGGCGAATACCCACCAGGTTTTTCATCACGCCATAGACCAGGAAACCGCCCACCAGCGCAATACTGACCCCGATGACGGTACCGGCCAGCTGCCCCATAAAGGTCACGCCGCCCATTCCACCCAATGCGGTGCTGCCGAAAATACCAGCAGCAATCCCACCCCAGGCACCACATAAACCATGTAACGGCCAGACACCCAGCACATCATCGATTTTCCATTTGTTCTGCGCCAGGGTGAAAGTCCAGACAAACAGGCCTCCGGCAATACCCCCGGTGACCAGCGCACCCAGTGGATGCATCAGGTCAGAACCGGCACAGACTGCAACCAGTCCTGCCAGTGGGCCATTATGAACAAAGCCCGGGTCATTACGGCCGATAAATGTTGCAACGAGGATGCCGCCCACCATGGCCATCAGGGAATTGACCGCCACCAGGCCAGCAATGGCATCGATGGTCTGGGCCGACATAACATTAAAACCGAACCAGCCCACGGTCAGAATCCATGCGCCCAGCGAGAGAAAAGGAATACTTGATGGTGGATGGGCATAGATTTCACCATTTTTACCATAGCGGCCATGACGATGCCCCAGCATTATCACAGCACCCAGCGCCAGCCAGCCACCCATAGCGTGCACCACTACGGAGCCGGCAAAATCGTGGAACTCGGCGCCAAAGTTTGCCGCAATCCAGTCCTGCATCCCCAGGTTTCCATTCCAGGTCATACCTTCAAAAAATGGGTAAATCAGGGCAACGATAATAAAGGTTGCCGCCAGCTGCGGGTAGAAACGGGCGCGTTCAGCAATGCCACCGGAAATAATTGCTGGAATGGCCGCCGCAAAGGTCAGCAAGAAAAAGAATTTCACCAGTTCGTAGCCATTTTTCTCACTCAACACCGAGGCACTGCCGTAGAAATCCAGGCCATAGGCGATACCGTAACCGATAAAGAAGTAGGCAATGGTGGATATCGAGAAATCCACGATGATTTTTACCAGGGCATTGACCTGGTTCTTCTTGCGTACCGTACCCACCTCGAGAAAGGCAAAACCCGCGTGCATCGCCAGCACCATAATGGCACCCAGCAGGATAAACAGCACGTCGGATGCAGTTTTGATATTTTCCATGAAATTCCCCTAAATACGAAAATAGTTAATTCTTGGTTATGTTTTTATTTTCGCACCAAGACGGGGAGATGAAAAGAATTATGCGCAGAAAAAATACAGCTTTTTGCACCAAAATAAGGAAATGCACCAAAATAAAGCGAAATAGCCTTTTTTTGATTCATCTGAATTTACTCTGCACCATTTTGAATCATGCTACCTGCTAACAGCAAACCACCTTGTTTTAGAATTCAGTTCTTAGTAAGAATAAGCATTCCAGAGACCTGTTAATCCAGGATTATTAGACATTCGTCAGACTAAAGTCCTAGCTTCATTCTAGAATTTCTTTATATCTTTGTGTTTTTGTGATGAATTATTCTAACTGATTATTATGCTTTCTTAGTATCAAGTTTTGCCCGCTGCCAAAGTGCTTCTAGCTCATCGATATTAATATCAGAAAGCAACCTGCCTTTTTCTTCTGCCAGCTTTTCAACACGACGAAAGCGTTTTTCAAATTTGAGGTTGGCATTTCGTAATGCGGTCTCAGCATCTATGCCATTATATCGTGCGAGGTTT
>JALUTJ010000261.1 GCA_027057985.1 Chromatiales bacterium | reverse complement strand
GCCATGGATGCCATCCTGCTGATGCAACAGCATAGTGCCGAGAGTCTTCCGCCTTATGATGAAAAACTGCTGCGGACTGAACTGGATCTTTTCCCACAGTGGTATCTGCAAACCCATCTTTCGATTCAGCTGGACAGGGCGCAACAGCAGATATTGCAACAGGTATTCGATATGCTGGTAGAAAATGCCCTGGAGCAGCCACAGGTTTTCGTTCACCGTGATTATCATTCCCGTAACCTGATGGTGAATGAGGTCGATCCCGCACGGCCCGGGGTGATTGACTTTCAGGATGCAGTAAAGGGAGCGGTGACTTATGACCTTGTTTCCTTGTTAAAGGATTGTTATATCAGCTGGCCACGAGAAAAAGTTGAACAGTGGGTAGCTGACTTTTACCAGAAGGCTCTGGATAGCGGCATAATCAAGGGAGTAGGACTGGATACCTTTATACGCTGGTTTGATTTAATGGGGCTGCAACGACATATCAAGGTAGCGGGTATTTTCTCTCGCCTTAAACACCGTGATGGCAAGACCGGTTACTTAAAAGATATACCGCGTACCATGGACTATGTCTTTGACGTGGTGGCACGTTATCCAGAGTACCGGCCATTACAGAAACTGTTGCGGGATATCCTGTAAATGAAAAAAGCCATGATCCTTGCGGCCGGTCGTGGTGAACGCATGCGACCTTTAACCGATACCACACCCAAGCCCCTGCTTGAGGCTGGGGGTAAACGATTAATCGAGTATCACCTGCAGCATCTGCAACAGGCGGGTATTGAAGAGGTGGTGATAAATCATGCCTGGCTGGGCGAGAAAATCGAGGCAGCACTGGGCGATGGTAGTCGCTATGGTCTGCAGATTCATTATTCGCCAGAAGCCGAGGCACTGGAAACCGCTGGCGGTATTATCCAGGCTCTGCCCCTGCTTGGCAGTGCGCCTTTTCTTGTGATTAATGGTGATATTTATACCGACTATGACTTCAAGCGGCTGCCAGTACGTATCGCTGGCGCGGTACATCTTGTGCTGGTGCCTAATCCAGCGCAGCATCCTGAAGGGGATTTCGTACTCAATGCCGATGGCTATGTAGAGGATCAGGGCGAGCCACGTCTGACATTCAGCGGCATCGGTATTTATGATCCGCTTTTCTTTAAAGACTGCCAGCCCGGTCGGCAGGCCCTTGCGCCGTTATTGCGCCAGGCTATGCAACGGCAGCAGGTAACAGGTGAGCTTTATTATGGACACTGGTATGATATTGGTACCCCTGAACGCCTGCAGGCACTCGATAAATTTTTAAAAGGATAAAACATGGGTGAAGAAATACTCAGCGGTACTTTCAGCAAGGCCGATTTCACCCGGTTTAAACAGGCACTAGAAAAAGAAACGGAACAACTGCAACAATGGTTCCGGGATAAAAAATTTTCCACCCAGCCGCCGCGTGCCGGTTATGAGCTGGAGGCCTGGCTGGTGGATGAGCATCTTGAGCCGGCACCTATTAACAAGACTTTTCTGCAAAAGTTAAACAGCCCACTTGCCAGCCCCGAGCTGGCCAATTTCAATGTCGAGTTAAACAGTACCCCCTGCGATCTCAATGCGGATACACTCTCGCGCATGCAGGCTGAGCTGGACAGAAACTGGCAACACTGTCAGCAAACCGCGGCCGGGCTGGACAGCGATATTATGATGATTGGCATCCTGCCAACGCTAAATAATGATGTGCTTAACCTTGCCAATATGTCTGATATGAAACGTTACCGCGCTCTTAATCGCGAGGTATTGCATCGGCGACGGGGCAAGCCACTGGTCTTCGATATCAATGGAGTTGAACATCTCAAGGTCACACACCGTGATGTCATGATGGAAGCTGCCGCGACCTCGTTTCAGATTCATCTACAGGTTAATCTTGATAACGCGGTACGCTTATATAATGCCAGCATTGCCATTACCGGCCCATTGCTGGCCTTAAGTGCCAACTCACCTTACCTGTTTGGCAAGGATCTCTGGGATGAAACCCGTATTCCGGTTTTTGAGCAGGCGGTGGATGTGGGCGGTTATGATGGTGCTGCTTTTGGCCCGGTGAAGCGGGTGACCTTTGGCAATGCCTATGTGCGTGAATCGCTGTTTGAATGTTTTCGTGACAACCTTGAGCATTACCCGGTGTTATTGCCGGTAGAGCTGCAAAGTGATCACACCCTGCCACACCTGCGCCTGCACAATGGCACCATCTGGCGCTGGATACGTCCGCTGATTGGTTTTGATGAACAGGGAACACCCCATTTAAGAATCGAGCAACGGGTGGTGCCTTCCGGGCCTTCACCACAGGATGCGATTGCCAATGCCGCGTTTTATTATGGCGCGGTAACGGCACTGGCAGAGAGTGATATCGAGATTGAAAAGGCGTTGCCGCATAGCCTGGCGCGGGATAACTTTTATGCTGCGGCACGAAATGGTTTGCGCAGTACCCAGCACTGGTTCGATGGCAGGGATATGAATGCGGCAGAGTTGATACTGCAAACATTATTGCCGATGGCAGAAAAGGGACTTGACAGTCTTGGTATCAATGCAAAAGATGCAAAACATTATCTTGGTATTATTCATGACAGGGTTAAAAGCCGGCAAAACGGAACGGCCTGGCAACGTAAATTCGTGCAAAAGCATGGGCGGGATATGCATGCCCTGGCACAGGCTTATAAAAACAATCAGAACAGTGGCGAAGCCGTGCATAACTGGCATATACAGAAACTCGATGCAACAACCACTCAGTTACAGGTACTGGATCATATTCCCGAAGGTCTGCTTGATTGTAAGGCAGAAGCCCTGCTTGATTTTCTGCATGAACCGACGCTGTTAAAACTTGAAGGTGAAAGCGAGCAGGTACTGTTTGTTTCGGTCTTGCTGCATGGTAATGAAACCACGGGCTGGGATGCCATGCGTGAACTGTTGAAAACTTATGCGGATAAAAAACTGCCACGCAGCCTGTATCTGTTTATCGGCAATATCACCGCGGCAGCAGAAGGCATGCGGGTACTGGAGGGGCAGCAGGACTTTAACCGTATCTGGAAACATGATCAGGATAATGCGGAAAGTCGTCTTGCCGAGGCGGTATTAGCAGAGCTGGACAGGGTGTCATTGTTTGCCGCGATTGATATTCACAATAATACCGGTCTCAACCCGCATTATGCCTGCGTCAACCAGCTGGAGTCTGATTTTTTACATCTGGCGACGCTGTTTTCACGCACGGTGGTCTTTTTCCGCCATCCCGATAGCGTTATGTCGATTGCCTTGTCGGAGCGCTGCCCGGCCACCACCATTGAATGTGGCAAGGCCGAAGATGCTCATGGCATTGCCCATGCCCGCGAATTTGTCGAGGCCTGCCTGCACCTGCATGAATTTCCTCAGCATGCGGTGGCGGAACATGATATCGATGTTTTTCAGACCGTGGCCACGGTCAAGGTTGTCGAAGGAGTGGATTTTGGCATCGAGAAAGAAACCGCCAGTGTCAACTTTATTGGCAATATGGACCGGCTCAACTTCCAGGAAATACCGGCGGGCACGGTACTGGCACATGTCAACTGTGGTGAAAAGCGTTGCCTGATGGCCATCAATGATGATGGTGATGATGTAGCCAGCCGTTATTTCATGGTCAGGGACGGTACCTTACGTTTTGCCGTGCCACTGATGCCTTCGATGCTGACCCTGGATGAGAAGATTATTCGCCAGGATTGCCTCTGTTACCTGATGGAGCGGGTGGACTGGCAGTAAAAAAGCACCGGTTTCACAGATTGCTCAAGCGGATTTGTACCTTTGCCCGGTCTTGTTATAATCTCGGCTGATACCTTATATATAACCCGGATGTTTAAGCTTATGTTTTACCGCTACCTGTTACTCGGCCTGAGCCTGTTCTTTGCTGCCATCACCATCGTTCCCGCGGCGGATGATATTGCCGGGCAGTTTAGCCGCGCAGAGCAACTGGGTCAGCAGGGCAAGCTGGGTGAGGCCATGGCAATTTACCGTGAACTGATTAAACAGCACCCACAGTTGCCCGAAGCCTATAACAATCTTGCGGCACTCTACCTGCAACAGAAAAAACCACAGCAGGCAAAAGAAATACTGGAGCAGGGTATCCGCGCGCATAAGGGCTATGCCGCTCTTTATGACAACCTGGTTGCCATCAATGTTGCCATGGCACGCGAAGCCTATAGCAAGGCACTGCAGCTCGATAGCAAGCCCGGTGAAATTCGCATTGCTGCCCTGAACCCGGCTCCGCAACAAAATACAAATAAAACCCCGGCCAAAGTCGCGCCTGAAAAAGTAAAAACGGAAGTAAAAGAA
>JALUTJ010000260.1 GCA_027057985.1 Chromatiales bacterium | reverse complement strand
AAAGCCGATGCAAATAGTGAAGATACCGAGTGGGCATTAATTCGAAAAGATAGAATTACGGTTGAATTAAAAGACAAACTATTTCGTGGTCCAGTTGAAACAATCTCTATTTCACCCAATGCTGTAAGCGAAGTAAGCAACAGCTATGAATCTGTTATTTCCAGACAGAGTGGTAGGGAAAATGTCTCTTCATCAAGTACCATGACTCGACGTTCACGTTCAGTAGCCGATAATATCGCTTCATCAGTAACAAACTCTGTTGAAAATGGTGCTCGTACCCAGGCATCTTTCAATAACACTTCAATTATCCGTAACTCCTTAACAGAGCGTTTAAGATCAGCAACCCGTGAAGAACTTAATATAATCTCACAAATGAATCGACAGGCTTCTCTTTCCAGCTTCCAGGAAACCCGGAGTAGTAATTCAATGTATCGTACAGAAGGTGTGGACGAAAATCTGGCCAACACCGAAGTGCTATTTGAATCTTTTGTTAAGACCACTGTTACTTCAAAGCTGGATGACATTGGCCTGGTATGGTGCCCAAGGTTCCATTCACCCTATATCAATATAAATCGGCAAATTAATCGTGCAGCAGAACAGGCCAGATTAGATTATGAACGAATAAATTATATCGTCGATCCTGCTGAACCACCTATATATACTGAAAGCGAAGAACTTTATTTTGAAATAGATGCCAGCGGCAAACATCGAAGTGAACAATTCAGTACAACAGTTACCATCCCTGCAAATCTAAGGTCAGAGGAATGGGAATTGAATGAAGATGATGTGGTAACTGGATTTAGAAATGGTACCTCAGATGATTATGATTGGTATGAAGCATGGAACTGGGATGACCTTGAAAACTGGTCAACGACCTTATTAAGTCTTACTCGTCGAGGTGATAACCTTGATGTAACGGTCAGGCTGGAAACAACCGATCCTGAATTATTAAATCGAGGATTTATTACCGTATCTGTCTTCTTTGAAAAATTAACTGAAGAAAGTAAAGCACAATTAAGTGCTTATGAACAACAACGAGAAACCTCTCGTCTTGAAAGACGCTCGGTGCGTGTGCGTGCACGCCAGTTGGCCGAATTAAAAAAACAGGAACTTATCAATAATACGGTAAAAAGCAGTGATGAGATTAAAAAAATTCTGATTTATGACCTGTTAAGACAAATCAGCATACCTTCTAAAAGGAAAAATATTTCGCTTTATTATGAAACATTGAAATCATGCCTGGACTGGGATGCTATCTATGTTGAAAATGAAATTTCAGCTAATCCACCATACCCACTCTATCCTATGGATCATTTTATCAACACAAGTCATGCTAGAATTTTCATGCCTATAAGAAAAGAAAAAGAAGCTGATTTTTCAAATCTAGTAAAAGAATTCACCACCAACGTTTACTCTGCAAAGATTGATCAAATTATAAATATTGTTAAAAGTCGACGTACTGAAATTGCAAATATGACAAGTCCACCAACAATATTCAGGGTTGAAGGTGAAATTGTTCTCGGTGTTCACCGTGAAAATGTTTTCAGTAATACAAATTTTAAATTTGTATAAAAATGAAGCCGATTCACTACCCAAATAGCAGGGTAGATATTGTTTTAATTGGCCGACCTGGACAATACCTACGGTCATTTATGATACAGCCGCTAAAAGCAGGAGAATACCTGCTGGCTGTGTGGCCGAAAGGTAACAGAGATAAAAACAGGATCTTCTATAGTTACTTTTCTTACCGGGGTATAGAAAACCCGCCTTTTTTCACAAAATATGATCTTGGTCCTTTTAGCCAGATTACTGAATGGGAATGGTCATTATTTGAAAACGGAAACGTATCTACCTCTGAAGAGTTGATTGCTGATTTTATAATAACAGGACAGGAAATCACAAAAGGTAGCTTTAACCTTAATATCGATCAACCTGGAATGCCTTTGCAGCAACGTTATATCGCCTGGTCCTGTAATCAACCTTATCTCGGTGATAAAGGTGAACCCACTTCTATAGGGCCATATACCGAGGGTATATTTCAATGGTACCGAAGTCAGTTAACTTTTCTTAAGCCTGACGAGGTCTGGGCCTTTGGTGATACAGCCTACAGTGATGGAGTTCCTGCAACGGATTTTGTCGATAATTACTATGACAAAATCAACATGGATAAAAATAAACCGGCTCAAAAGAATCTTCTTATAGATTATCGCCGTATGTACACATATACCTGGTCCTGGTCAGACTTTCAGTACACTATGCATAATTTTCATCATTGCTGTATCTGGGATGACCATGAAATACGCGATGGCTGGGGAAGTGAACAAAATGACTTTCGTGATAATAATTTTCCGATAGGTGAGATAGCCCGAACAGCTGCTGAAGAGTATATTCTTAATATGGGCCCCCGTGTTCGTAAATCTTTAGTTAATGCTAAAAAACAACCTGATGCACACCAGTCAAGAATTGAAGGCAGTGCCGCAATCTTTGTCTTTGATGGCCGTTCCAGCAGGAATTATCGTGATCGTCGTTCAACTCTTATTAGCCAACAACAGGAAGATGATTTCAAGGATTTTCTCCACTCCCTGAAACATAACTATGATATTAAATATCTACTACTTGGCTGTGGTGTGCCACTTATTAATCTCAAGGACTTTGTTGAAATTCTGGCATCAACGGCGCCAAAAGAATTAACTGATTTAATCGGCGGCATACGTGACGATGTCAGAGACAGCTGGCATTCTCCAGGTAATAAGCCCGGATTAAAAGTCATTATCAATATTATTCGGGAGCTCGTTCTCGACAGAAACGATATTAAAGTTGTATTTGTATCAGGTGATATTCATGTAGCGAATGCTTTTAGTTTCCTGCCTCCTCGATTTCCTGCTCCATGTTACCAGCTAACGACTTCTGCCTTAACAAATCGCCAACATTTGTCTGAGACAGGTTCAAAATTTCTATCTGTAGGTGATTCTGGATATTCCGATGTACTTGGAACCATCACTCGGATCTGGGACGAAATACAGGATCCTAATTTTCTTGATCTCCGTCTTACAGCAAACAGCCTGACTGCATCACTATATGTTTATAATACTGAAAACCATGATAAAAATCTGCCACAGGACACTGACCCTGTTTTTACATTGTCAATTTAGAAAGGCAGTCTTTCTTTTATAATTTTTAATAAAGATTCGAAGTTTACCGGCTTTTCAACCAGAACATCCATACCAGCATCAAGATAACTCTTTCGTTCTTCATTCATAACGCTTGCCGTCATACCAATAATCGGGGCTTTGCTAATACCTTCCTGTTTGATCAGCTGGGTAGCTTCGACCCCATCCATCTCCGGCATATGTACATCCATAAGAATAACATCCACTTCATGCTCTCGCAGGTAATCGATGGCTTCCCGTCCATTTTCACAGACAATGACATGATGTTTATTTTCTGTCATCCAGCTTTTCACTGCCATCTGGCTGATTTTGTCATCTTCAACGAGGAGAATACGCAGTGGTTTTAGATGGATCTTTTCATTAGTTTCCTGTTGTGGACTAATCTGCAGCTCATCAGCAATATCAAATGTAAACTCAAGGGTAAAGCGTGTACCCTGTAAAGGTACGGAATGTATTTTAATTGTACCGCCAAGTGCATCAACGATTTTTTTACAGATCGGCAGACCAAGTCCCACGCCCTTATTATAGATACGACGCGGTGAAAGTTGCTGAAACGGCTCAAATATCGTTTCAATCTTTTCAGGCGGAATACCCACACCAGTATCATTAACTTCAATATGCAGATGATACCGGTCTTTATGCCTGCGCCCGTTGATAAGCAGCGTGACCTCTCCCTGTACGGTAAACTTGAAGGCATTATTCACCAGGTTACTGACAACCTGTTTCAGGCGAACATCATCGGTTACCAGATATGCCGGCAGATTATCATCAATATCAACATTAAAATGTATATCCTTGTGCTCATCTTCAAAAAGATATTCGGACTGCAGCAGGATATCATCGATAAATTCCCAGACCCTGAATGGACGAGTCTCAACTTCAAGTTTACCGGATTCGATACGTGAAAGATCCAGCAGATCGTCAATCAGACTCATTAAGATCTCACCAGCACGATCGATGGACTTCAGGTATTCCCGCTGTTTTTCATCCAGTTCGGTTGTGCGCAGTACCTGTACCAGACTCAACATGCCATTCATCGGCGTACGTATTTCATGGCTCATATTTGCAAGGAACAGGCTCTTGGATTCATTTGCTGCATGTGCTTCTGCGAGGGCGTTATCCAGTTTTTTGATACCTTCGGCAAGGTCCCGGTTCTTTTCATTCAGCTCGGTTTCATAGTTCTTTACCTGCAGATTATAGACACGGCTTAAAAGGCCAAAGACTATCAGGCTGAAAATGGCGGTCTGTATTGCCGTATGACTGAGATTGATATCAAACAGGTTATAGACAACGATGATAATGGCAATGGTGACAATGGTTAATGCATTACCGACCCGCTCACCCAGTAACATGTAGGCAAGATAAATTGAAACATAGAACCAGGCGATACGAAATTCATCATGCACTACTGTGATCAGTGCGATGGTAAAAACCATCAGCGATGAAATAACCTGCGCCCACGCGATCGGCCGGAACCATTTAATATTGCGTCGCAGCAATAAAATCAGTACAAGATTAAAAAAGGCATACGTAATATTGGTGGCAGGTTGAAATTTACCGATATCCATTACCCCAGTTAAGCCCAGGATACCAATCAGCAGGCCAAAAATAATGGCGATCGCCATAAAGTAATTCAGGGTACGAAAACGGAACAGCAGGTGACTCTCTGATTCAGTAAAATCAAAGCCACTATGAAGAAAATTGGTAAAAGCTGAAGTTGAAATATTACTACCCTGGTAAAATTATATCTTCAGGTTGTCTTCAACCTGTTTTCTGAATATATCAATTTGTGTTTTATCATCTGTCAGCCACGACAGCGCCTGTTCTACATCGGTAAATATTTTTACCTGTTGCCGATGCTCCTCTGCAAACATCCGATAGGCATTGATCATTCCATAAACCAGTTTATTGTTTTCAGGAGCAAGTATGGCAAGCTTACTACCAATCTTGTCAGTCTCAATATCTGCCGAGGTGACAACATCATCGGTATGTAAGTTTATTTCCGTTATCCCTCTACAATCAGCCAGTTCAAGCAAGCTATCCGTATTCTCAGCAAGCTTATTTATCTCAAATATATGTTCAAAAAGATCTTTACTGTTAATTTCCCCATAAACTTCACTTAGCAAAAAATGATGCTGCGGCAGAAAATGTCTCAAGAAACCCACTACTGTCTCCCACCAGTTATACTAAATATAATTAAGTATAGCGATTTTTATGCCGGATTGAATCCATTTCCTGCTATATACCTACACACTACCCTTAAAACCCAGTTGCCGCCAGGCTTCATAGACCACCAGTGCCACGGCATTGGACAGGTTCAGGCTTCGATTAATGGGTTGCATCGGGATTCGCAGCACCTTTTCCTCTCCTGCATCCTCGCGTACCTGTTGCGGCAGGCCTCGGGTTTCCGGGCCAAACAGCAGCACATCTCCCTGTTCAAAGTGCACATCATGCACATACCGTGATCCCTTCGTCGATATGGCGTATACGTTTTTCGCTTTAATTTTTTCCAGACAGGCCTGCAGGGAATCATATTGCTGCACGCTGGCAAATTCGTGATAATCCAGCCCGGCACGACGCAGCTTTTTATCCTCCATATCAAAGCCCAGCGGCTGAATCAGGTGCAGTTGCGAACCGGTATTGGCACAGAGACGAATGATATTCCCGGTATTGGCCGGTATCTCCGGCTCATAGAGTACGATATTAAACATGCCGCAATTAAACCACAGACACCAGTGTATGGCCTAGCTGTTCAGCTAACTGATTGCTGGATCAGAAAACAAACTCACAAGAGGTAGAAAGCCATTGTCGATCAAGACCGTGGGCCGCAGGGAGAGCGGCCCCCGAGCCTACATGGATGTATTTACGGCGTGTCTTGATCGGCAATGGCTGAATCACCTCTAGCAACATTATCTCAAATATATTATTGCTTCGTACTACAGCAAAATGTTTTACTGTACCTTTTAGCGTGTTCCTTGTATCTTTCCGCCTATGACAATGAACAATGCTGAACTTCTGAAAACGCAATTTTGTGGTATGGATTTCAATACCCCGCTGGTGCTGCTTTCGGGCTGTGTGGGTTTTGGCGAGGAGTACACCCGGGTCGAGGGTTACTCCAACCAGGACGTGGGCGCCGTCTGTCTAAAGGGCACCACGGTTGAACCCCGCCTCGGTAACCGTCCTCACCGTGTTTATGAAACCCCCGCCGGTATGCTCAATGCCATCGGCCTGCAAAACCCCGGCGCCGAGCAGGTAATAAAAGAAATCCTGCCTGCCCTGCCAAAACAGGAAACCCGCTTTATTGCCAACCTGTCCGGCTCCACCATTGAAGACTATGCCGAGATTGCCCGCCAGTTCGATGATACCGACATCGATGCAGTGGAGATCAATATCTCCTGCCCCAATGTCAAATGCGGTGGTATGGCCTTTGGCAATGATCCGGAGATGTCGGCTCGCGTGGTGGAAGTGTGCCGCAAGGCCACCAGTAAGCCGATTATTACCAAGCTCTCGCCAAACCAGACCGATATTGCCGAAAATGCACGGCGCTGTATCGAAGCCGGCACCGATGGCTTTGCCGTGATCAATACCATGATGGGCATGGCGATTGATATCGAGTCACGCACCCCAATCATCGGTAATAACCAGGGCGGCCTCTCAGGCCCGGCCATCAAGCCTATTGCCCTGCTCAAGGTTCACCAGGTGTACCAGGTTACGCGTGAGCATGGAATCCCGATTATCGGCCAGGGTGGAATCACCTCGGCTAAAGATGCGATTGAGTTTCTGATTGCCGGCGCCAGTGCTATCGGCATCGGTACCGCACTGTTTTATGATCCGCTGATCTGCAGCAAGATCAACCAGGGCATCAGCGACTACCTGCAACAGCACGATATGCAGAATGTCTCTGAGCTGGTCGGGACATTAACGCTAAATACCTGATTTTTATTTAATAAATTTGACCCGCTGCCGATATAGGTCATAATAATCACATAATCCTGTTGTCGAGGGAAAATCATGGCGGCTACCGCACCCCGTAAAAAAATTCGCCTGGGTGACTTACTGGTCGAAAAAGGGCTGATCACCGAAGATCAGCTGATGCAGGCGCTTGCGGCACAAAAACAGACCGGGCAAAAACTCGGCCGCACCCTGATTGCCAGCGGTTACATCAGCGAAGATCAAATGCTGCAACTGCTTTCAACCCAGTTGAAAGTACCTTTTATCGACATCAGGCAATTCAGCTACGATGCCGAGACCGTGCGTATTCTGCCGGAAACCCTGGCACGCCGTTACCGTGCCATTGTGCTGAAAAAAAACCCCGATGGCTCTCTGCTGGTTGGCATGGCCGATCCCACCGATATTTTTGCCTATGACGAACTGAGCAAGCAGCTCAAGTGCCATCTTGAGCTGGCGGTGGTACGTGAGTCCGAGGTCATTGCCACCATCGACATGGTGTATCGCCGAACCGAGGAAATCTCCAACCTGGCCGAGGAACTGGGCGAGGAACTCTCCGAAACCGATATCGACCTGCAGGAAATGGTGCAAAGCGAAGACGTAGCCAATGCCCCGGTGGTCAAGCTGTTGCAATCCATTTTTGAAGATGCGGTACAGATTGGTGCTTCGGATATCCATATCGAACCGGACGAAAACGTGCTGCGGATTCGCACCCGTGTCGATGGTGTGCTGCAGGAACAGGTAATGAAGGAAAAACGCATTGCCGGTGCCCTGGTCTCACGCCTGAAGCTGATGGGCGGACTCAATATCTCGGAACGCCGTATCCCCCAGGATGGACGATTCAATATCCGTGTGCGCAACCGCAGTATCGATGTGCGTCTTTCCACCATGCCGATTCAGAACGGTGAATCGGTGGTTATGCGTTTACTGGATCAGTCCGGTGATGCACTGGTGCTGGATCAACTGGGCATGGATCCCGCCCTGCTGGAACACTTCCGCCGCAATATCCACCGCCCGCACGGGATGATCCTGGTAACCGGTCCAACCGGTAGCGGTAAGACCACCACCCTCTATGCCGCGCTGGCAGAACTGAACCAGGCAGAAAAGAAAATCATTACCGTGGAAGATCCGGTGGAATACCGTCTGCCGCGCATCAACCAGGGACAGGTCAACCCGAAAATTGGGCTTACCTTTGGCACCGTACTTCGTGCCGCCCTGCGCCAGGACCCGGATATCGTGCTGGTGGGCGAGATGCGTGACAAGGAAACCGTGGAAATCGGTCTGCGCGCCTCGATTACCGGTCACATGGTACTCTCTACCCTGCACACCAACGATGCCATCTCTACCGTCAACCGGCTGATCGATATGGGCGCAGAAGGTTACCTCGTTGGTACTGCTCTGCGCGCAGTACTGGCTCAGCGTCTGGTGCGCAAGATTTGCGATAACTGCAAAACCGAGTACACCCCGGAAAAACAGGAAATGGTCTGGCTTTACAGCGTGCTCGGTGCCGAAACCGACAATACCCGTTTTTATACCGGGCATGGTTGCCCACACTGTAATAATACCGGTTATCGCGGACGTATCGGTGTCTTTGAATTTCTGGAAATCACGGATGAGCTGGCCGATGATCTGCGACGTGAAGACTCGGCGGCTTTTGCCCGCCATGCCCGTGCCAGCAGTGACTTCCGGCCTTTCTCTCGCCATGCGCTGGATTACGCGGCTCAGGGCATTACCAGCCTGGAAGAAGTCATTCGTATTACCGGTATGATCGACGATGATATCGAACTGACCGAGATTGACCCGGCCACGCTTGAAAGTGAATAACCATGCCGATATTCCAGTACACAGGTCGTAACCAGCAGGGACAGGCCGTCACAGGCGAGCTGGACCTGGCTTCAACCGAGGCCGTTGCAAACCAGCTGATAAACCGTGGCATTACCCCGGTGGAAATCCGTGAGCTGGAAAAAGAAGACGAGAAAAAATCCGCTGGCTTTAACCTGACGCGGAATAAAAAACCACAGCTGGATGATCTCACTCTTTTTGCCCGGCAGATGTACACCCTGCTGCATGCCGGGGTACCGATTATCCGCGCCATTACCGGGCTGGCCGAAACCACGCGCAACCAGATACTCAAAGACACCCTGCACGGTATTCGTATTGAACTCGAAGCCGGGCATGAGCTTTCCGCCGCGCTGGCCATGTACCCGGAGATCTTTTCCCACCTTTTTATCAGCATGGTCAAGGTAGGCGAGAATACCGGTAATCTCGACGAGGTTTTTTTACAGATTTCGACCTACCTGGAACGGGAAAAAAACACCCGTGATCAGATCAAAGCCGCTATGCGTTACCCGAGCTTCGTCATTCTCGCCATTGTCGTCGCCATGTTTATTATCAATATGTGGGTCATTCCAACCTTTGCCAGAGTCTTTGCCAGCTTTCATGCCGAACTGCCGCTACCAACGCGTATTCTGATTGCCATTTCCGATTTTACCGTGCAGTACTGGTATATCATTTTTGCCCTGTTGTTACTGGCCTTTTTCTCACTTCGTTATTACATCAAAACTGATAAAGGCCACTGGCAATGGGACCGGCTGCTAACACGTCTGCCAGTGGTCGGCAGTATTATCAAGCGTGCTACCCTGGCACGTTTTGCCCGATCTTTCGCCATGTCATTACGTGCCGGTGTACCACTGGTAACCGGGCTGGCACTGGTTTCGCGTGCCGTCGATAATGTTTATATCGGTGGTCATATTGCCGATATGCGCAGTGGCATCGAACGAGGTGATTCCATGACCCGTACCGCCGCCGCAACCGGGATGTTTACCCCACTGATTATCCAGATGCTCAACGTGGGTGAAGAAACCGGTAATGTCGATGACATGCTCGAAGAAGTGGCGGATTTTTATGACCGCGAAGTTGATTACGATGTGAAAAATATTACCAGTGCCATCGAACCTATCCTGATTATCTTTATCGGTGCCATGGTGCTGGTGCTGGCACTGGGCGTGTTCCTGCCCATGTGGGATCTCGCTACCGCTGTCAGGGGGCAATAATTGCAACAGCGTTCGTCACAGGCTGGTTTTACCCTGCTGGAACTGGTGGTGGTAATTATCGTTATTTCCATTCTTGGCCTTTTTGCCATTGATCGCATCTGGTCACTGCGCATCGCTGCAGAAAAAGCAGCAGTAACCCGGATTATCGGCAATATTCGCAGCGCACTGGGGCTGGAAGTCAGCCGCCTCGCGCTACAGCAAAGCATCAACCAGGTCGCGAAGCTGGAAAACAGCAACCCGATGAAGCTGCTGGCACAGGTACCACCTGACTATATCGGCGAGCAGGAAGACCCGAAAAAAATCCCGGATGCAGGTAACTGGTATTATGATGTACAGCAACAGGCATTGATATACACCGTGGTCTATAGTGATTATTTCAACAGCCCACTACAGGGGCCGGCGCGGATTCGCTACCGCATTAAGCTGGACTATGATGATAAAAATCATAATGGCCACTTTGATACCGGCATTGACAGTATAGGTGGGCTGGACCTGGTGCCACTGGAAAAATATTACTGGAATGTACAATAACAATGAGAAACCGCTATGAATCCGCTGCTTTCTGAAGTTCTGTTTGATGCCAGTATCCTGTTCCTGGTAACAGGAGCATTTATTGCCCTGCTCTATGGGCTTGGGCTCCTGTTTGCGCCCAATGCCACGTTGGAATTCAATGACAAAATCAACCGGCGCGTTTCCCTGCGCAAACAAACAAAAGCCATTGAGACCAGTATTAAAACCGAACCTTACTTTTATCGCCATGCCCGGCTGGCGGGAAGTATCCTGGTTGCCGGGGCGGTGTTTGTGCTATACAGCCTGAATAACTTCAATAATGCGGCGCTTATCCCTTATCTACCGCGCAGCTTATCGCCCGCCATCTGGGGGTGGTTGTTACAATCTTTGACGCTTTTCTTTTATATCAGCTTTGCCTTTATCCTGGTTTTTGGCATTGTGGTGCTGATACGTCCCAGTGCCCTGAAAAACTTTGAGCAGCGCGCCAATCACTGGATTTCCACTCGCCAGCACTTTGCCAAAATGAGCACCGAGATTAATGTTACCGACGACCTGCTAAAAAGCTATCCCCGGGCTTTTGGTGCCATTATTGTGATTTTCTCGCTTATGGTGCTATTTTTGCTATTGCCGGGTATTTAAACAGCTACCACAACTCGCCATATTGTTAAAAGTTAACCAATATAACCAAAATTTTGTGATTGGAGGCCATTCAGCTATTGCCAATCAAGACACGCCGTAAATACATCCATGTAGGCTCGGGGGCCGCTCTCCCTGCGGCCCACGGTCTTGATCGACAATAGCTTTCTGTCTCCTGTGAGCTTCTAATAGCTCAAAGTAAGCAAGTATCTGAAACAATTAATTTATCCATAGCACAAAAGTGCCTTTAAAAATAAAGGTTTTCCCTGATTGGCCGATAAACTCCTTTGACTTTTAGTGCCCAATGCACTATTTTTACTTTAAGTGTCGTTTCTAAGTTATTGATTCTTCACTTGATCGTCTGTTTTGCTGCTGCGGCAGCCGAACTTTTTCGTTCCCGACAACTGCGGTTGTCACAACAGATTTGGAGAAAAACATGAAAAAATCACAAGCAGGTTTTACCCTGGTCGAACTGGTCGTGGTTATCCTCATCCTGGGTATCCTCGCCGCGACTGCACTGCCCCGCTTTATGAACGTGAGCTCACAGGCCAATACCGCGGCGGTTGCCGGTGCTGGTGGCGGCTTTGGTGCCGGTGTGGCACTGGCGCATGCGCAGTGGGTGGCTAACAATACCAATGCTGCTGATGCCGATGTGGCCAATTTTGGTGATGGCACACTTGCCGTCAATGCCAGTGGCTGGCCATCAGATGGTGTAGGTGCTGCCGGCAATACTGGTGATGTCACGACAGCTACTCAGTGTCAAAATATCTGGTTAGGTGTGATGCAAAACCCACCTACTGTCAATACTACAGCTGGTGCCGCAGATTACCAGGCCACATTACCGTCAAACAATAACTGTCGCTATGTCTATCAGGCCAATACCAATAAGTATATTGATTACAGCGCATTTAACGGTACCGTGTCTGTCACTAACCCGTAAGCTGAAAACTAAAATACCGTTCTTGCAAAAGAACGGTATTTTTTCTTTTCTCACGATGGCTTTGCCGCTTTAATGGTTGCCCCTCACGCCCAGAGCATTCTTGCCCGGCACCAGGCTGCTTTTACCCTGGTCGAGCTAGTCGTTGTTATTCTTTTAACCAGTATTCTCGCGGTTAGTGTTGCGCCACGCTTTTTTGGCACAAAGTCCTATGAAGATCGCAAGGCTCGAGATGAGCTATTAACGGCACTGCGTCATACCCAGCAAAT
>JALUTJ010000259.1 GCA_027057985.1 Chromatiales bacterium | reverse complement strand
CCATATCTTCATTGGCATAGCGCAGTCGATGCGCCACCAGCTGGCAGGCCCGTGCCACGTCGGTGGCCGAGTCCCAGAAGCGGGTCATGACCTGGTAGGTTTCGTCACTGAGGTTCTCTCCCAGCATCATGCTCTCACGCAGGTACAGGGTATTGACGATATTATTCACCGTTTGCATTCCCAGCAGCATCACCGCCTGAGAAATCGAGGCGATATCACGGCTGCCATAGAAAGGAGAGTTAAGGATTTTCAACACCCCGCCGGCAAGACCGGGATCCTTACTGATCATATCGGCCATTGCATTGAGATCCGGATCCGGCATGGCCATTTCCATCTGTAGATCTGCAATAATCTGGGGTGGTGACGGTATGGTAATTCCCTTGAGTAACTTCTCGATATTTTCCTGATCAGGGGTGTTCTCTGCGAGCATTAAGATTTGCCTTATAACAAGTGAGCCGGTTTATCCGGTTATCGGCAAAATCACCTGCTTTTTTAGTGAAAAAACATGACTTTTTCTGCTAAAAAATCGACTGATTTACTCTGATAATATTGAAAATAAACTGAATCAATACCGTGCAATAAAGAAAAATAAAACATATTGGCATCAAAACGGATATAATTTGCTCGCTTGAACCCCGTATTTTTATCGAATACGATTAACCCGAGAACAATAACCTGACAGCAAAAAACCATGAGCATTAAATTAAGCAAAGAAGAAGCCCGACTTTTCTACGTTGAAGATTCAGAGATTCATGGCAAAGGACTGTTTGCCAATACCCATATCAAGCCCGGTACCTACCTCGGTGATTACCTTGGGCCGGAAACAAAGAAAAATGGCATGCATGTATTATGGGTGGAAACCGAAGATGGCAAATGGATTGGGCGCGACGGCAAAAATGCCCTGCGCTATCTTAACCATGATCGAAATCCCTGTGCAGAGTTCGATGGCTATGAGCTCTACGCCATCTGTGAAATCAAGCCGCACCAGGAAATCACCATCGACTACGGTGAAGAGCCCTAGTTCGATTCCCTCTCGGTACTGACAACTTTTTATCCCGGGTCAGCCCGGGATTCTATTGCCTGCCTGAAATCCACCCGAATGAAGTCATCACTTAAAGAACTGAGTCGTCATATAGACGAGTGCATGCTGGCCGATCGCCACCGGCTTCGACGCCGGCTGAGGCAGTTATCCGGGCAGGCGGATTCAGCGCAGGAGATTGAAAAGCTAAAGCAACAGATTGAACGTTCGCAGCAACTGGCGCAAAGCCGCAAGCATGCCAGGTCAGAACCCGGCCTGACAGCTACCCTGCCGGTAAATGAAAAGCAGGATGAAATCTGCCAGGCCATTCTGGATAACCAGGTGGTAATACTTTGTGGTGAAACCGGCTCGGGCAAGACCACCCAGCTACCCCAGCTATGCCTGAAAACAGGCCGTGGTACTTATGGCATGATCGGTCATACCCAGCCACGGCGTATTGCCGCACGCAGTGTTGCCAGTCGTATTGCCGAGGAACTCGATACCCCACTGGGTGAAGGCGTCGGTTATAAAATTCGATTCAATGACAAGGTCAATCAACTGACCCAAATCAAGCTGATGACCGATGGTATTCTGCTGGCTGAGATTCAAAGTGATCCTTACCTCAACCAGTACGATACCCTGATCATCGACGAAGCGCACGAACGTAGTCTCAACATTGATTTTATTCTGGGTTACCTGAAACAACTTCTGCCCAGACGCCCTGATTTAAAAATCATTATTACCTCGGCGACAATCGATCCGCAGCGTTTTGCCCGGCATTTTAATGATGCCCCGGTCATCGAGGTTTCCGGTCGTACTTATCCGGTCGAAGTACGTTACCGGCCAATCAGCAGTGATAGCGAAAAAGATACTGCGCGTGATCAGCAAGAGGCCATTCTCAATGCAGTCGATGAACTCAGCCAGCTGGGTAATGGTGATATCCTGGTATTTCTGAGTGGTGAACGCCAGATTCGTGAAGCAGCCGAAGCGCTGCGTAAACATCACCCGGAGAAGACCGAGGTCATCCCCCTGTTCTCACGTTTAAGCGCACGAGAACAACAAAAAGTTTTCCAGGGGCATACACATCGTCGTATTATTCTTGCCACCAATGTCGCAGAAACCTCGCTAACGATTCCCGGTATTAAATATGTGATCGATACCGGTTATGCACGTATCAGTCGTTATAGTTACCGCACCAAGGTTCAACGCCTGCCGATTGAAAAAATATCACAGGCCAGTGCCAACCAGCGCAAGGGGCGTTGTGGCCGTGTCAGTGAAGGCGTTTGTATTCGACTCTATAGCGAAGAAGATTTTGAAAACCGGCCACTATTTACCGATGCCGAAATCATGCGTACCAATCTTGCCAATGTTATCCTGCAGATGCATGCTGCCGGGCTTGGCCAGATCGAACAATTCCCTTTCATCGATCGACCCGACTCCCGTCTGATTCGTGATGGCTACCAGCTACTTGAAGAACTGCAGGCGATTCAGCAGCAACGTATTACATCGATTGGTAAACGCCTGTCACGTTTCCCCATTGAGCCACGTTATGCCCGAATGATCGTTGCTGCCAATAAACTCGCCTGCCTGAATGAAGTGCTGATCATCGTCAGTGCGCTTAGTATTGCCGACCCGCGTGAACGGCCACTGGATAAACAACAACAGGCGGATCAGGCACATGCTGAATTCAAAGATAATAAATCGGACTTTGTTTCATACCTCAAACTCTGGGATTTTTTTAAGCAGCAGCGGCAATACCTTTCACAGAACAAGCTGCGTAATCTGTGCAAAAAAAATTTTCTATCCTATAACCGCATGATGGAATGGCGTGATATACATAGCCAGCTATTGAATCTCTGTAACGAGGTAAAATATAAAATCAATACCAGCACGGCGGATTATGATGCCATTCATCAGGCCATACTAACCGGCCTGCTCAGCCATATCGGTTTTAAGACCGAGGACGGCGATTACCAGGGTGCAAAAAATACCCGCTTCAATATTTTTCCTGCCTCGGGTTTACGTAAAAAAAGGCCGCAATGGATCATGGCGGCAGAGATGATGGAAACGCAACGACATTATGCCCTGACCGTGGCCCAGATCGAACCCGGCTGGATAGAACGGCTTGCTGCTCACCTGCTAAAGAAAAGTTATTTTGAAGCACACTGGGAAAAAAGACCGCAGCAGGTCGCTGCATTTGAAAAATCCACCCTGTATGGCCTGGTGATCAATCCGCGTAAGAAAGTGAATTATGGTCCTATTGACCCGCAGCAGTCACGTGAACTCTTTATCCATGGCGCCCTGGTAAACCGTGAATATAATGGTCATGCGGCCTTCTTTACACACAATGAAAAGCTGTTCAATGAAATTGAAAAGCTGGAACACCAGTCCCGCCGCCAGGATGTACTGGTCAACGAAGAAGTTATCTACCAGTTTTATGATGAACGTATTCCCGAAGGAATTTATAACCGTAAATCTTTTGATAGCTGGCGTAAGCAGGCTGAGGAAAAACAACCACGGTTACTATTTTTAAGCCGTGATTACCTGATGCAACATGGTGCAGGCGATATTACCGAGGAACAGTATCCCGAAAAACTCATGGTTAATAACACCGCCCTGCCACTGAGCTATCATTTTGCACCGGGCAGTGAAGATGATGGAGTTACCCTGCATGTTCCTCTTACAATGCTCAATACACTTGATCCGTTACAGTTTGAATGGCTGATACCCGCCCTGTTGCCAGAAAAAATCAGCGAGCTGATCCGCAGCCTGCCACGCGCCATTCGCAAGAACATGGTGCCCGCCCCGCAGTATGCCAGCGCCTGCCTCGATGCCATCAGTGATCGTAACCAGCCCCTTATCCAGGCAGTTTCAGAACAGCTGCAGAGGATGACGGGCATCGAGATCGATAGCAGCCTGTGGCAGACTGACAATATTGATGCCCATTATTTTATGCGCTTTGCCGTGCATGACAGTGAAAACAATATTATTGCAGCAGGTCGTGACCTCAAACTCCTGCAACAGCAACTGCAGCAGGATGTTAGCCAGCAGTTCAGCGAGGAGATTCGCTGGGAAATCGAAAGCCAGCATCACAGCGGCTGGGATTTTGCCGAGCTGCCCGAAGCCATTGAGCAAAAACATGGTGCCATGATGGTAAAGGGTTATCCTGCACTACAGGATGATGAAGATTCTGTTTCCATCGTCGTGGTTGATACACCACAACAGGCAGATGAGATTCACCATTACGGTCTGAAGCGACTTTACCAGCTTGCAGTAAAATCACAGCTCAGGTACCTGAAGAAAAATCTGCCTGGTATCCAGCAAA
>JALUTJ010000258.1 GCA_027057985.1 Chromatiales bacterium | reverse complement strand
CGGGCTGGGAAATATTGCCGGAGTAGCAATTGCCATCAGTATCGGTGGCCCCGGTGCAACATTCTGGATGATCGTAGCGGGTCTGCTGGGTATGACCTCCAAGTTTACCGAGGCTACTCTGGCGCAAATGTATCGCGAGGTTCGTCCAAATGGTCATATTATGGGTGGCGCCATGGAATACCTGTCCCGCGGTCTGGCCGATGTGGGCTGGGCGAAAACGGGTAAGGTGCTGGCGATCCTGTTCTGTATTCTGACCATCGGCGGTTCACTGGGAGCGGGGAATGCCTTTCAGGTCAGTCAGTCGCTTGGCGCGGTCAAGGCACAGGTACCGGCACTGGCCGAGCAACCCTGGATTTACGGCGTGGTCATGGCAACCCTGGTGGGCGTGGTCATTATCGGTGGTATTCGCCGTATTGCCCATACGGCCGAGGCCATCGTACCTACCATGGTGACGATTTATATACTGGCCTGCCTCTGGATTATTCTTTCCAATGCCAGCGCGATCCCCGCCGCTTTTGGCAAAATCTTTACCGAGGCCTTCACCCCGATAGCAGGTGTTGGCGGTATGATCGGCGTACTGGTACAGGGCTTCAAGCGTGCAGTCTTCTCCAGTGAAGCCGGTATTGGTTCTGCGGCCATTGCCCATGCCACGGCAAGGGTTGCTTACCCGGTACGGCAGGGTATTGTTGCTTTGATGGAACCGTTTATCGATACCGTGGTGATCTGTACCATGACGGCACTGGTTATCGTGGTGACCGGTGTTTATAACAGCCCGGAAACAGCACAGTTCGTGGCAAACAGGGAAGGTGCAGCACTGACCTCGGCGGCATTTGGCATGCATATTTCCTGGTTCCCGATCATCCTGTCATTGTCGGTCGTGTTGTTTGCCTACAGCACCATGATTTCCTGGTCATATTATGGTGAACGGTGCTGGACCTATATGTTTGGTGAATCCTCCAGCATGGCTTACCGCGTGATGTTCGTCATCTTTATCGTTATTGGTTCCATGACCAGTGCCAGCAATATTCTGGGCTTTAGTGATCTCCTGATTCTGGCCATGGCCTTCCCGAACTTTATTGGTCTTTATATTCTGCATGGTAAGGTCAGGCGTGCGCTAGGTGAATATCTGGCTAAACTCAGGAGCGGTGAACTCGCAAGGGAAGTCAACCAGGCTTAAAACAAAAAAGGGCACCGTGAATGAAACATGAATGGTCGAGCCGGCTCACCTTTATCCTTGCGGCAGTAGGATCCGCAGTTGGGCTGGGAAATGTATGGAAGTTTCCCTATATAACCGGTGAATATGGCGGTGGCTTTTTTATCTTCGCTTACCTTTTTTGCGTTGCCCTGATCGGTTTACCAATCATGCTCACCGAGATTGCACTGGGACGGCGGGGCAAACATAGCCCGGTCAATACCCTGGCCGAACTTTCACTCGAAGCCGGCGCCAGTCCTCGCTGGAACCTGCTGGGTTGGAGTGGCATGATCGCTGGCTGCCTGATTCTTTCCTATTACAGTGTCATAGCCGGTGAAGTTATGGCCTATACCTTCCGTGCCGCATCTGGCATGTTTACCCAGCAAACCGCAGATGGCATAAAAGGTATCTTTAATACCCTGACATCGGATGCCGAGAAACTGCTGGCCTGGCATACCCTGTTTATTGTCCTTACCGTGGTGGCAGTGGCAAGAGGTGTAAAAGGTGGTATTGAAAAAACCGTCACCTTCCTGATGCCGGCATTGTTCATTGTATTACTCGTGCTGGTGGGTTATGCCATGAATTCCGGAGGCTTTAGCCAGGCGCTGGACTTTATGTTTACCCCGGACATGGATAAATTCTTTTATGCGCGAAACGATGCCGGTGCTTACCTGGTGGATGCCAACGGAGAAAAGATTTTCACCTGGAAGGCTTTGATGGTTGCCATGGGTCATGCCTTTTTTACTCTTAGTCTTGGTATGGGGGCCATAATGATGTATGGCTCTTATCTCAACCGGCATGTTTCGATTGGTAAAATGGCGATGATCATTGTTTCGCTGGATACCCTTGTTGCACTTCTGGCCGGGCTTGCCATTTTTCCGCTGGTATTCGTCAATAATCTCGATCCGGCATCGGGGCCGGGTCTGATTTTTGAAACCCTGCCACTGGCGTTTGCCAGTATGCCGGGGGGGGCATTTATCGGTACTCTGTTTTTTGCTCTGTTATTTTTTGCTGCATTGAGCTCCGCTATCTCCCTGATTGAGCCAACGGTGGCATTTCTGATTGAAAGTAAAAAAATGCGTCGAATCAAGGCCACTGCCTGGACCGGCTTTGTCATCTGGTTGACAGGACTGGCTACGATATTCTCCATGACCGGGCTGACACTCAAGGATATTGGTGAGGCTTTACTCGGTGCTATCGGGCTGGATGAAATTGAGTTAAACTCCGCGCTGTTCCAGTATAACCCGTTCCAGGTAATCGACTTTTTCACCGCCAGTATCATGCTGCCCCTGGGGGGAATGTTGATTGCTATTTTTGCCGGCTGGATCATGGATCGAGAATCCACACAAAGAGAATTTTCTTTTAGTAACAGGTTTATCTATCCTGTCTGGTACTTCATGGTACGTTATATCAGCCCGGTACTGGTGCTGATGGTGTTCCTGAATATTATTGGCATTTTCAGTTTCGACTGATAAAAAAGCAGACGCAGTATAATGACGACAGTGAACAAAAGTGCCCTGGTGCCTTATTCGGCAGAGAACATGTTTAAGCTCGTGGATGATATTCTGGCCTATCCCGAGTTCCTGCCCTGGTGTGACAGGGCCACAGAAATCTCAAGAGATGATAACGTAGTTGAAGCCAGCCTGCATATTGCGCATACCGGTCTTAACAAGGCCTTTGCAACACGAAATACCAATACTCCATATGAAAAAATCGAAATGCAGTTGCTCGACGGGCCATTCAAATACCTGCATGGCACCTGGTTGTTTGCTGCCCTGAATGAATCTGCCTGCAAGATTTCTCTCGAGCTGGATTTCGAATTTTCCAGTAAGCTGGTGGGTCTGACATTCGGCCCGGTATTCAGTAAAATGGCAAACTCACTGGTCGATGCCTTTATTAAACGTGCGGAAGCAATCTATGGATAATCAGGAAACAATTTTTGTCGAGGTCGCCTATGCGTTGCCCGAGGAGCAGGTCCTGCTGGGGCTGGATGTTCCCGAAGGCACGACCGCGGAACAGGCGGTGAAACTTTCCGGTATCCTCGAGCGTTTCCCGAATATCGATCTGGCGAAAAATAAAATAGGGATTTTCGGCAAGGTGACTAAGCCGGATACAGTATTACGTGAAAAGGACAGGGTAGAGATCTATCGCCCCCTGATCGCCGATCCCAAAGAGTCACGCCGCCGTCGTGCCGAGAAAAAAGAAACCAGAACAGCATAGTCACGCGATAACATCTGTCAATTTATGGCAGTGTCACTTCCTTTAAACGACTTTTATCGATTTTAACCAGCCGATCATTCTTGAAATACAGAGTCAGCAGGCGACGAATAGACTTGCCGGTGCCTTTTTTAAGCGTATAGACATAATCCCAGCGATTTTTATGGAAGGGATCCTTAAGCAGGGCAGTGCCGAGGACAAAATTGACCTGCTGTGGGGTCATGCCGACTTTTAACTGCTTTATCTGCTTCTCGTCCAGGGTATTACCCTGCTGAACATCAGGGACATAGGCACAACTCAGTAGAGATTGTGCAAAAATCAGGCTAATAATAAGAATGAGAACTCTTCTCATTTTCGTTCCAATATGCGAGGATTAAAAAAACGAATCATACCCTATTGTTTATCTCTTGTGCGAGTGAGATGTGAGGAATAATGGACAGTAACGAATTAAAACGCGCCGGTCTCAAGGCAACATTGCCCAGAATGAAAATTCTCGAGTTTCTGGAGAACAGCGAGGTACGCCACATGAGCGCCGAGGATGTCTACAAGGCGCTGCTGGAGACTGGAGAAGAGGTTGGGCTGGCTACGGTCTACCGTGTATTGACCCAGTTTGAAACGGCGGGGCTGGTGGTACGCCACCACTTCGAGGGCGGGCAGTCCGTGTTTGAAATGGCACATGGCAAGCACCATGATCATATTCTTTGTGTCCGCTGTGGCAGGGTGGATGAGTTTGTCGATGATATTATCGAGGAACGTCAGGAAAAAATCGCCAAACAAAAAGGCTATGCCATGACAGACCATTCACTCTATATATATGGTGTCTGTGCCGACTGTCAGAAAGAAGAATAAGATAGTCTCTGGTTGTCTGACAATAGATATCTTGTTACCAGATATTTTATTTTTGTCAGACTGGAGTCTGACCTACCGCAAGTTCAG